>CAYUTF010000051.1:0-23515 GCA_964447495.1 uncultured archaeon | reverse complement strand
CCAAATATCTTATTAATATTATCAAAGAGGAGTATGAAAAGAAATCAAAAGCAGATCAAGTGCTGGTTGAATATCTGAATGTATTGGAGAACACCTACATAAATCTAAAAGCAGCAGCAAAATCAAAAGATTAATTTCTTATTTTTTATTTTTTTTTTTCTTATTGTTATAAAATAATTAAATTTTTCAATTTTAGTAGATTTATTTTTTGTGATCTAATTATGGATAGTACAGAACAATATTTGGATGTTCCTGAAGCTATTGGTTTGGATGGTATCGATTTAGAAAAATACATTATAGCAAGCTATATCATAAAACGCCCAAAAGGAATGAATGTCAATTATTTGTCTCGATTTGCGGCTATAGAACAATCAACAGGTACGTGGGTAAGAGTTCCTGCTGAAACTGCTGAAGTTAGAAAGCATCACGTCGCTAGAGTAATTGGTGTATATGAACTCCCTCACTATGAATACGTAATACCAAAAGATATAAAAGATCGTTATTATTTTGTTCAGATTGCATTTCCCATCGTAAATATTAAAGGAATGGGAATACCCATGTTATTCACAACTGTGATTGGAAATATTTCTATTACCCATGGACTTAAATTGGTTGACTTAGCCTTCCCAAAAGAATACCTTCAAGATTTTAAAGGTCCTAAATTTGGAATAGATGGACTTCGAGAGCTATTAAAGGTTCCAGAAAGACCGTTATTGAATAATATGGTAAAGCCATGCACGGGACACACATGCGAAGTTGCTGCGGATCTTGTTTATAAAGCTGCTGTTGGTGGTTGTGATGTCGTTAAAGATGATGAGTTAATTTCGAATCCTTCCTTTAACACATTGGAAGATAGAATTGTAGCAGTTATGGAAGGTATTGATAGAGCTGATTCAGAAAAGGGAGAGAAGACATTATATACAATTAATATTACTACCAAGTTTCCAGATATGTTTGAATATGCTGATAAAATGATTGAATTAGGGGCAAATGCTTTAATGATTAACTTTCTTACCGCTGGATTTGAAGCTTTAAGACAATTAGCTGAGGACCCATCGATTAAAGTACCAATATTAGGGCATATGGATTTTGCTGGAGCATATTTTGGGGGAGAATGGACAGGCATGACGAGCATGTTAACGTTGGCTAAACTTCCACGAATTTGTGGGGCTGATACTGTGGTGATTCCTGCTCCTTACGGAAAAGCAGAGATTTTAGATGAACGTTATGAACAAAATCTCAAAGCATTACGATATAGACTTCAACATATTAAACCAACTCTTCCTATGCCTTCAGGAGGGATCACACCAGGAATGGTTGAGAAATGTATGAGTGAAGCAGGTAAGGATATTTTAATTGGGAGCGGTGGTGGAATTCATAGCCATCCAGATGGACCTATTGATGGAGCTAAAGCTTTTAGGCAGGCTATTGACGCAGTAATGAAAGGTATCCCAGTAAAAGATGCCGCTAAGGAGCACAAAGAATTAGGCAGAGCACTTGGTGTGTGGGGATCAGGTAAAACAGCTTTAATTGAAAAATAAATTTTTTTTTCTTTTTTTATTAATTTTAAGCATACTAATTAGGTTCATTCAAAGTGCTCATGAAATGTTTCTAAAATAACTTTAATGTTCGGTTTAAAGTCTATTTCTGAGAGCTTTTTTGAAATTTCATTACCACTTAAATCAATATAACGGAGATTCGAAAGTGATTTGAGATATTTTAGATTTTCAAGATCATAAATTTTATTGTTTGCTAAAATTATAGTCTTTAAATTCTTAAGTTCTAAAAGGCCATCTATATATTCAATTAAATTATTTGATAAGTCGATTTTTTTTATATATTTCAAATTTCCAAGTCCTCTAATTTCGGTAAGGGTTTTTATGTTATTTTTCCAACCCCAAGGAGTTCCTTTAACTTCATATTGAAGATAATCTGCTAAATCTAACTCGGAAACGAGTCCATTTTCAGTATCTAACTCAAAATAAAAATTAGGAAACATATTCGCTAAATTTATGACTGTTTTATAATTAATGAAGATCTCTGCCAATTCGTTTATGGAAAATTCTTCTATATTTTTCATTTTAAATACTTTTTTTAATCCTTTTTTATATTTTTTGAAGATATGTTGCTTATAGGCTATAGATTTATTTAATTTCTTAATTTTTGAAATTTCAGAAATTAGGAGTTCTTTGGAATCATTATTTTGTATTTTCCTAAGAGTATTTATCAATGTGATTACGCACTCATAGGAGGTTTCATGTTGAATTGCCCATTTTATTACATTATACGATTTTTCAATAAAAAGAGCCCCTATATAAGTAGCAGCATTATTCCTTATTTTTTCATTTGTATCAGAAAGCAACAAGCTTTCCATTATTTTAAAAATATAAGTAGTTTTAATGCCCAATTTTTTTAATATATTAATTGCCTGAATTCTAATGGTATCATCATTAGAATCTTCAATTAATACTGAAAGAGATTTTATTAATGATGTTTTATCAATTTCCGTATTGCAAAACTTTTCATAAAGATTTATTGGGTTTAAATCCATAATATTATCTTAAAGTGTTGAAAGGAAGACTGCTACTTATATGTGTATTTAAAACATTGGAGTCTAATAAACGTTAAGATAAGTAAATTTCGATAACTTTGTTGTTTTCAATATCAACATCGAATTTCCATATATTCTCATGTTCGTCGATCACAAGCGAGGTGTTATCATAGGCTATTACTTTTTTATTAATAGGGATTTTTAGATAAATACTCCCTTTTTGTTTCCCTACCACGCGCAGATTCAAAAGAATTTTATTATTATTTTTCTGAAATTCAAATGAAGTTATTTCATTACATCCCTGAGAGATATGAAAATCAGAAGAGACTAATATAATATCCTTTTCTGAATTGTTATCAATCGGAATAATACTTAAATAAGAGCAAGAATGGGCATATATATCTTGAATCTCTATAATATCATCTAGTTCAAATTTTCCAATAAAGTTTTTATCCCAAAAACTGAAAACATAATACTTTTTATTCTTATCGATATATTTGCCTATTAAATCGTAGATTTTTACTTTCTTTGTATCTTTCTGATCTTTCCAATTAATAATTGCTACTAAGAATCTGTGGCCAATTACTTCATTTGTTTCTAACATATAAATAGAGGGAATTGGACTTTTAAATGCATCAATTACAACAGCATCAAAACCTATGGGATTATATGGAGGTATTAGTAATTTAGCATCATTTATTTCGTCTTTTGAGAGTATAGTCATATCGTCTGAAATAAGGATTTGTCCTCCTGATATACCAAACACGGTCATTTGAAGTCGTATTTCCGCTAAAGATAATTTAGTATTTTTACGTCTTATCATTAAGCAATCGGGGTCATTAATCCAGAAATATTTATGCATAAAAGAGCGATATAGAATATTGATTAAAGCACATTTTAAGGCAACATGCTCTATTCCTTTGTTGTTAGAATATTTCTCGTAAAACCCTGCATCCCAAATAGGAGCGGTATCTTCACTTATTCTCATAGCATCAACTAGCCCTATACAAGGACCTAGTGGTGCTCCACAACCCAATAAAAATGACTGATGAGAAATTGCTTCCCTGATTTTTTTAATTCCTTGATGTAATATCTGAGCTCTCGTTAAGGACTTATTGGAATAATCAGCCCCGTATGGTACGGCAGCGTGAAGAAAATCAATTTTAAAAAAATCCATAGTTAATTTTTCATCTATTCGATGAAGATTGTTAAAAAAGTTGAGAATATAAGTAAGAACCTCACTTTTAGATAAATCTAAAGCGTATTGGAAGGAATTCCAGTTAAAATGCACTTTCAATAATTTATTATTTTTAGTTAAGAACCACTTGCGATGTGTTTTAAAAAGATTTGAGTTCCTAACAGCAAAGAATGGTGCACTCCAGATTCCTGCTTTCAATCCACTTTTTTTTATTTGTGTAAATAAATACTCTAGACCATTAGGAAATTTTTCATTGAGATTTAAATAATCTCCAATTTTAGTGAAGTACCCATCATCTAATTGGAAAAAATCGATGGGAAAATCTGTATTATTTTTAAAAAAATTCAAATTTTTAAGCATATCGTTTTCTGTAATATCTGTATAGTAATAATACCAACTGCACCACCCAATTGGTACATTCGTTATAAGACTTGTTTCAATCTTGGATTTGAGCACTTTTGAATAATCAAGTAGACCATAATATCCTTGATTTTGGGCTTTAAAACCTATAAATAGTTCTTCAGAGGAATCAATTGAGGATTCGCTAAATTTAACCCCGTCCATACAACCAAATGCGGTTAATAATTTTAAATCTATTGAGTCCTCATAATCCATAACAACACGGGTAAACTGATCTTTATTAGTTACAAATCCAATAACAAGAGAATTTTCAGAATCTAAATCTGTGATTACTGTAATGTATTCGCTATAAAATCTTCCTTCAATATGATAATCTTGATTGTCATATGTTAAATTAAGAATTTCCATAGAAGGCCCCTTAACGTCCTGTTCATGACCAAAGAATATAGTAGACGGACTCCAGCTTTGAAACCCATTTTTAAACCATGTTATTTGATTTAAATTTGTAGGCGATTTTGCCCCTCTTAACCATAATTTACTATTTTTTATAACAAAAGGGGAGATACTGTGAATCCTTCTGTTATTTTCAGATACATCCTTTATTTTTATAAATCTAACTAGAAAAAAATCTTGATTTTCATATATTATAAATTGGATTTTAAATGAAATAGCTAGATTATCTTTTGGGATTGGAGAAAGAACAATTTTAACCCCATTTCCAAATTGAGTTGAGATTTTATCTACGGTGTTAAAATAGGGGATATCTGTAGATTTTAATTCAATTAATTGTTCAGATTCATCATCATGAAGCAAAATATTACAATAACATTCTTTTAAAATAGAACTTGAACCTTTAAGATTATTATAGGTCACTTCATATGATCCCTGAGCTACTCCACTTTTGAAAATCTTTAACCCTATTTTTCCATTATATATTTCAATAATTTCATCTGTATCTGTTCTAATATCAAGCATTCTGATTATGAAAAGGTGTAATTATATATGAATTTATCAAATAAACATAAGATTATTGATGCAATTATAAGTAATTTTATTTAATCTTGCGTTCAGGTATATTACCAAACAATTCTTTAATCGTAGCTTTGAGCTTATTAAATGGTCTTAAATTTCCAGAAAATGGTTTATCAATGCCATGATAAAGATAGGGTTCAATCTTATTCTCAATTGCATCGAGCTTTTGTAAATTACCTTCAGAAAGTAGAGAAAGAAAATAATCATTTTGATACTTATGAAAAGTTAGAAAGCGATATCTTTGGAAACCTAACTTTACAGCAATCCATCTTGGATATGATCCCGTGTTTCCGAGGGTGTTTGCTGCGATTGCCTCAATTTTGGCTGTTAATAATGATTCTTTCATTTCATTTTCTTCATCTTGATTTTTAAATTCTCCTGGAACTTCAACATCTAAATGATTTTCTTTGTCTAAAAGGAGTGAAATAACACCAATAGACATATGTGATAATCCTAAATAATCAGTTCTCATCCAATCCTCTAAATATGGTATTTCCTTATCAGTAAAAACCCCTTGTAATCTCATATATTCCCTTATTATAAAATGAATATTCCCCGTGAACTTTCTTTCTATATCATACCTTACTATTTCTGTTAAATTATCCTCATCTTCATTTCCTACTAATTCTGAAAAATACTTCGCCATCTGTTCAAGTATCCATTTACCTTTCTTATCTGGAAAAATTCCAAATACTATATAGATTAAATTGTCTTTAACAAGAAACTGACATTTCTCCTTGACATTTTCTCTGGATATTAAAAGCATTTTATCAAGTTCCCCTCCTAAAATACCTGTGGCAATATAATCTAAATTATTGGATAATTCTAATAGATATTTAAATTTTTCATTGCTAAAATAGAGCTTTTTTCGTCCTTCTTTGGTAGCTACACCAAAAAATCTTACATATTCATTATTTTGATCAAGCAAAATCATATCATCGGATAAAGAAAAATCCTCCATATTTCTTTCTTTTACTCTAACCTTTTCCCCAAATTTTGAGGAGGGGGTTGTTGTGCGAGTATCAAATTCTTTAACTTTTTTATCTTCTAACCCACTCTTATTAACAGGCTCTTTATATTCATAATAGTCAGGTAGAAATTTACCACAATTTGGACATAATTGATCTTTCGGATAAGGTTTTGCAATTTTATATCCACAGTACTGACAAGTTATTATATCTTTTTTTTTAGGAAATATAGGGTTAGAAAAGGGAATCAACTCCGTAGATCGATATGATTTAGTATAGATATGTCTTCTCTTATAATAAATAATTTAAATTAAAGAAATAAAAAAGTTTGTTAAAATAAAAGACATTTATAAGTACTTTTGAGCAATTTTTTCAAATTCATATAAAAATTTACTATTTTCTTCTTCGGTCCCAATTGTCACTCGAATATAATTGTACAAACCAGGTTTACTAAAATGGCGAGAGAGTATTTTAGATTCTTTTAAATCCCAAATAAATTTAAGAGTTTTGGATTTATCATCAAATTTAATAAAAATGAAATTTGCATCAGAGGGTAATACGCTTACTCCTTCATATGTATTTAATTCATCCGTTAATCTCTTTCTTTGGGATAATATTTGTTCATTTTGCGCAAAAACTTTATTTTTATGTTTGATACAAGATAATGCTGCGATTTGAGCTAAATAATTAGTATTAAACGGTAATTTTACTTTATTCATTTCTTTTATTATTTGAGCATCAGCTAAAGCAAACCCTATTCTAAAAGCCGCTAAAGAAAAAGCTTTCGAAAAGGAGCGCACAACAATAAGGTTATTATTGTTTTTTAGTAAGGAAACACAAGTTTTATTTGAAAAATCAGCATATTCTTCATCAATTATTACAATTCCGGGGAAATGCTGGCAGATTTTTAAGATCTGATCATTATCATAAGATTTTCCATTTGGATCATTAGGAGAGTTAATAATCAATATTTTTCCCTTGGCATTAAAAACTTCTTCAGGAATAGAAAAATCTTCATTTAATTTGATTTCAGTAATTTTTGCATTATATAATGTCGCTAAAGTTTTATAGATTCCATTGCTTGGATAAAAGATAATTACATCATCTCCAGGATCGATAAAAACTTTAAAAAGTATATCTAAAATGTCATTGGAACCATTACCAACAAAAACTGTATTCCGATTAGTTAAGGTTTCCTCATCCCTTAAAAGTTGATTCAATATTGCCTTACGTACTTCGAGTGCCAAAGGATCCGGATATTTTCGTAACATATTTGAATTTTCAATTGCCTTTCTTAGATCATCTAAAATCTCGGGAACTGGAGGATAAGGATTTTCGTTGGTATCTAATAAGAGCCAATTATCTCCGATAGGAATTTCCCCCGTCTCATAAGCAGAATATCTTTTTAAAATATCTCTAAATAAATTTTCAATTTCCATATTCTTTACCATATTTGATTCTATAAATGTTTATACTTAATCTGCCGTTAATGTAAGATCGATTTATTTATCTTATTACTTAATATAATATAATTTTTGTGTTATAATATTACTCCATTATTTCATATTTAACCTATGTAGGCTTCTACAATAATAGATATTTAGATTAATTTTTAACAAAATATACCCTATTTTTATAATACTCTTATAAAATTTATAGTTAAGAAAAAAAGATTCAATAAAAAACTTAATTTTTATATTTATTAAACCTATTAATTTTATAACAAAATTTTAGATTGATAGATATATTGTTGAGTTTTAGTCATGGAATACGCGTTAATGTTTGATGTTTTAGAGGGGGGTGTCAGTCAGCCTATAGCATGGGATAAAGAGAATCTTACAGGAGATAAAAATATTATCATTCTTGATGAAGGTTCATCGTCTTTATATTTATGGTATGGGATGAATCAAGGTCTAGTTGCTCGAAGAACCGCATTGAGACAAGCTGAGTCATTGAAAGGACACGGTTATACAGTAGGTAAAAGCATTGTAGGTCGAGATATTAAAAGATTAAAGGAAATTGATCAAAGAAAGATTGGAAGAGACCCAGAAACAGACAGATATAATGAAGAACTTCAAGTTTTATTTAATAAAGAGATCAAAGAATTAGACAATTTCATAATTTCTTACTCCGCTAAAGATCTAGAAACAGCTCCGGTAAAACCAGTTGCGAAACCAGAACCCAAACCTATGCCAAAGAAAGAAGCAGTACCTGCAGAACCAGTACCTGTTATTCAATCTAAACCGACTCAAGTGATTAAATCGGAGATACCCCTCGCAGCCACAGAATATGATAATAAATCAAAAGAATTACCAATCGTTAAATCAGAACCTAAAGTTGAAGAAAAATCAACACTTATGCCAAAACCATCATCCCCCACCAAATTGCCGCTAAATGTGAATATTCAAGCTAAAATTGCCTTTGTTTTAATTGGAATTTTAGATCATTATAATGATATTTGGATCTCTAAAAAAGAAAATGGCATATATGCTGTAGAACATATGGATGGTAAAGTTTGTGAATTCACAATATCCGAAGGTAAAATAAAGTTCACTGCAAATTCATTTGCAGGAATAGCTACTAATGTGAAAGCAGAAATACAAAGGAAATTTGTGGAACTTTCAAAATTATTATAAAATCATTTTTTCCTATTTTTTTAAATATAATTTATAAATCTAGTTATTTTTATTATTTTCAATAACGAATGTAAAATAGGAAATCTAAATGAAATTCCAAAATTTAGCGATACTTTTTTCAGAATTAGAATCCACCTCAAAACGACTTGAGATGATTGATTATCTTTCACAATTTTTTAGACACATAAAGATAAGTAAAAATTTTGAAGATTTAAGTAAGATTATTTACTTATTACAAGGTCAATTAGTTTCAAACATAAAACAGGCCCCTAAGATTGGAATTGCAGAAAAGATGATTATTGAAGCGCTTTCTCTTCATTCAGGTATAGACAAGAAAAATATTAAACAAATTTTAATTAAAAAGGGTGATATTGGCGCAACAGCGGAATTAATTTTGGCAAAAAAGAAAAAACAGAAATCTCTTTTCGACTTTAATCAAGCTAATGAAGCAATGGAATCAAAATTAGAAATCTCAGATTTATATAAAGCTCTTCAAAAAATATCTACTACAGAAGGGTCAGGATCCCAAGAAACAAAATTAGCTACGTTAAGAGGTCTTATGAGTAAAAGTACCCCTTTAGAAACGAAGTATATCTTACGAATTATTACATCCACTCTCCGGGTAGGAGTATCAACTCTAACAATTATAGATGGTTTAGCCTTAGGATTTACGGATAAAAAAGAAAATCGAGATTACATTGAAAATGCGTATAATTTACACCCTGATTTAGGTGATATAACTCAATTGTTAGCTGAAAAGGGAATAGAGTCAGTAAAAGAAGTTAAGATAGAGTATGGCACACCTATAAGAAGTATGTTGGCATCACGCTTGCCTTATGGAGAGATCGCTGTAAAATTAGGGACACCATTTACGGCAGAATATAAATTAGATGGGGAAAGACTACAAATACATAAGCAGGAAGATAATATCCAATTATTTTCAAGAAGGTTACTCGAAATATCTGATCAATATCCTGATGTATGCCAGGTTATTATTGAGAATATAAAAGCGAAAAAAGTTATCCTCGAAGGGGAAGTTGTTGCTATGGATGCCTTTTATGAAAAAATGTTGCCATTTCAAGTGTTAAGCAAAAGAAGAAGAAAATATGATGTTGATGAAATGGTAAAAGAAATTCCGGTTTGTTTATTCCTATTTGATCTATTAAAATTGGAAGAGGAATCTTTTATTAATAAACCCCTTCCTGAACGACGCAAAACGCTAGAACGCATTGTTACACAAAAAGATGAATTACAACTGGCTAAATCAGTACTAATTAATTCTACTGAGGAATTATTAGATTTCTTTAATGAGGCTAGAAGTGCTGGTGCTGAAGGAATTATGGCAAAATCTATAAAAGAAGACTCGATATATCAAGCAGGTAATCGTGGTTTCATCTGGATTAAATTAAAAGGTTTGGAAGGGGGAAAATTAAAAGATTCGATTGATGTTGTATTAGTAGGAGCAAATTTTGGACGGGGAAGACGAAAAGGATGGTATGGGACATATATTGGTGCCGTTTATGATCCTGAAAATGATAAATTCGAAGCCTTTACTCGAATCGCTTCAGGATGGACGGATGAGATCATGGAAATGTTGATGACTGAGATGGAACAATTTAAAATTCCTCGAAAATCTCCTAATGTTATTTGTGAAGATACACCCGATCAATGGTTAAAACCAGAAGTAGTTATTGAGATAATTGGAGATGAAATTACAATAAGTGATAAATTCTCATCACTCGGATATTCAATGAGATTCCCCGTTTTTCAACGTCTACGCCCGGAAAAGGGTCCTAAAGACATAACAACAGTAAAAGAAATCAATCAATTATATGAAACGCAATAAAATATATGATGATCAATGGAACTAAATGAAAATTTTAAGACCATTATCCTCTAATTTTCGTAAGGTAGACGGAATCTCTTCTAAAGGATTATCTACTAAATATAGCTCTTCCAGTAATTGAAGAGAACTTAATGTATGTGGTAGGTATTTTAGTTCATTTCGAGATAAATTTAAAATTCTTAGAGAATTTAATCTTCCTATTGTCTCGGGTAATTCTACTAATTGATTTTCACTTAAATTTAGCACTTCTAGTGAGCTAAGATTACCAAATGAGGAGGGAATTGACCGCAATTCGTTTCTTTCTATATCTAAAATCTTTAATGACGATAAATATTGTATAGAATCGGGAAGTTCGTGCAATATGTTCCAACTTAAGTTTAATTTTTCTAAAGATTTTAAGAGAGTTATTGATTCTGGGAGAATTTGCAATCTATTATCATGTAAATCCAATTCTACAAGATTGCTTAAGTTAGTTAACGTATTTGGTAATTTTTTTATTTGATTGAGGCGTAAATTCAACTTTCTTAATTGCGTTAAATTACCTATACCTTCCGGAAGAGTTTCTAGCTCGTTTTTCCATAATAATAATTCATTTAGATGATGCAAATTGGAAAATGAATTTGGTAATTTTGGAACATTGTTAATATTTAAGTTTAAATATTCTAAAGATGTGAGTTCACCAATCCAATCAGGAATCTCTAAGATTTGATTATATTTCAAAGTCAATCTTTTGAGTGATTTAAGAAATTTTAGAGCTTCAGGTAATTTAGTTAGAACTTTAAAGCTAAAATCTAATTCGACAACCCTAGAATTTATCACACGATATTTTAGACGCCAAAATATCTTTCTTAGATATACTATCGTGAAAAAATTTATTAAAATTTCGGTGATTTTACTCTTTGTTAAAAATTTTTTATTTCCAAATGTGATATATTGGTGAATATTAATTTTAAAATCCTTATCGTCGATTGAAAATAATTCATTTTTTAGAATAGAAACTGTTTCTTCATCATTACTTCTTTCTAATTCACCTATAATTTCAATTAGAGATGCATGGATGGTTTTTAAACATTCAGGAGACTCATCATGAAGTAGAGCCCATTTCATTGGGGATAATGAGATTTTTTTATAATATTTGTTAAGGAGGATTGCTGCCTCATTTCTTATTTGATCATTTGAATCAGAGATCAAGAGATTCTCTAATATATGATAAAGTTTACTCGGTTTTATTAAATAATCATTAGAACTTAAATCTAATTGGCCAATAATTCGAATACTTTGAATTCTTATATGTATATTCCTACTATTTTCGATTAAAGCAATCAGCTGTTTGATAAGTGAATCTTTATCAATGATCTTTTTGGTGTAATCTTTATATAAATTTCTTGGATTGATTTCCATGTTTTTTTATATATTGTTAATGAAGCTTTACTATAGGGCGATTTTAGGTTACTTATAAATAATTAATCCTTCTTTTTCTAGTTGTCTTAAAAAATCTGGGATAATACTTATTTTATTAAAGTTTAAATCCAATATCCTTAAGGAACTCAATTGAGATAAAGATTTCGGAAGATTCTCTAATTTATTTCCCCATAAGCTCAATGTTTCAAGAGATTTAAGTGAGCCAATCCAAGTGGGAAGTTCATCAAAATTATTCCAACTTAAATTTAATACTTTTAATTTTGATAATGAAGAGAAAGATTGTGGAAGAGAGGAGAGATTGTTATTCCACAAACTTAACTCATGCAAATTCTTTAATTTGCCGATAGTCTCTGGGAGTGTTACGAGCTCATTATCATATATATGTAATTCCTCGAGGGATTGCAATAACCCAATCCAATCAGGAAGGATTTTTAATTTATTCCCTCCTAATCCTAATTTCACTAAATTTTTAATATTTTTAACCCAATCGGGTATTTTATCTAAATGATTTAATCCTAATTCTAGGTAATGCAAAGTTGTCAATGAAGGTAAATTAATATTGAAACTTTTTAAATTATTACCATGCAAATCTAATTCTTCAAGACTAAATATTTCATTTAAGGAATTTGGGAGTGAATTTAACTGATTAGATCTTAAATCGAATTTTTTTAGATTTTGAATCTTACTAATTGAGTTTGGTATAGATTTTAGTTGATTGTATCTTAATTTCAAAGTATGAAGTGAATTCAATAAGCCAATTGAATCAGGTAGTTTTTTAATTTTATTATAACTTAAGTCTAAGGACTCTAAATTAACTAATGCACCTAATATTTCAGGAATGTTTATTAATCTATTGAATTTCAGATCTAAAACCTTCAAGAATTTCAATTCACTTATAAAATCAGGAAATTTCTTTATTGCATTCCAACCAAATACATGACTGCTTATATCTGAGAGATCTAATTCACAGACTCTACCGTTGTTTACTATAAAATTTATATGTCCATATTTTCTTTTTAATTCCTTAATGATAAGATAATCTTTAATCATGCCTGATATTTCATTATTATTTAAGTCATCAAGATTATCACTCTCAAGCATTAATTTGATATGTTTTTTAAATTCTTCAATTTCTATGTTTTTTAAAACTAGAATTTGAAATTCCCGTGAAGCAGGGTCATTGATACTTCCTAAAGTATCAGCTATTACTAATAAACATTGTAGAATTTCTTCATGAAAAAACGCCCATTTCATTGGCTCTAGGGAATATTCCAAAAAATAATTACTTATATATTTTAATGCACTTAATCTAACAAATTCATTTGAATCAGATATCGAAAGATTCTCGATTAATTTAAAAACTCTTTTATCTTTTACTTCTAAACTAGCTAAAGTATCGATACTCTTAATTCTTTTGCTTATATTATCACTGCTTTCGATTATAGAGATTAATTGAGAAATGAGAGTTGATCTATCAATTTTTTTACTAATATAATTATTGTAGATTTCTTTAGGAGAAAATTCCATTTTTATTATTTATTAGCCTATAGTATTTATTAAAAATAACAAGTAGGTAACTATTAGAATGTTATCTTCTTCCAAGAAAATATTTTAAAAAATTAGAGTTTAAAGTTGTAATACGTTTCCAAATTTAATTCATTCAGCTTAGATAATTTAGGATAACTAGATTGAAGATGCCGGTATTCTCTTCTATCTATAATAAATGTAAATTTTAAAAAAAAATAAAATTCTAAATCATTAGCTAAATGTAATCATATTCTCTCAATCATCATTCCACCTAAGATTATTGGGCCCCCTGTAGAGTTATAGATTTTCTCTGCTTTTTTCAATCGATTTTGGCTATCAGAATAAATTCTAAATATTAAATCTCCTTGTTTTATTCTTGCTCCCTGTTTTTTAAAGAGTTCTACCCCAGCGCTTTTAGAATGAGGACAACCCGCTGCTTTTGCAATTTGGTTAATTAAAGCATTATTCACTTCAGTAATATGCCCTTCTTTGGTAGTATAGAACTCTTTAATATGGGGTCCAAGTTTAATATCATCAGGTTTTATTTCGGGATTACCCCCTTGAGCTTGAATTATTTTCTTCATTTTCTCATAAGCTTTTCCTGATTTTAAGATTTCTTTCGCTAAAGTTTGTCCTTTCCCCTTCTGTGCTTTACCACCCATTTCAAGAAGAATCCCCGCTAATTCTGTAGATTTTTCAATTAAAGAGTTAGGTCCTGCGTCATAGTCCATTAATAATTTCAATGCTTCCTTTGCTTCTAAGGCTGGTCCTATAGCATGACCAATTGGTTGATGTGCGAGCGTTAAAGCGCACTCAGCCTCTATACCGACATTTCTAGCTATTTCTTTAAATATATAGGCAAACTGTTTTCCATCATCCGGAGTAGAAAATTTTGTTCCTTGACCAACAGGGATATCCAATACGAGTTTCTTCACACCTAAGGAAAGCTTCTTAGTTAGAATAGAAGGGATCATTAATCCAATAGGATCCATATGTAATGGTCTCTCAATTTCAATTAAGATATTATCAGCAGGCGAGGTATTAAGAGCACCTCCCCAAATTATGCATGCATTCTCTTTCGATACGATCTCTTTTAGTTGATCTGACTTAAAAGCCACTGGGGCTAAGGTCTCCATAGAATCTGCTGTTCCTGATGGTGAGGTTATTGCTCTAGTAGATGATTTTGGAATCGTTAAACCAGCAGCAGCCACAATTGGAACGATAATTAGGGATACTTTATTGCCTGGGACGCCTCCCGTACTGTGTTTATCATATACATCCATTCCGAAATAGAATACATCTCCGCTTCTTACTTCTGATAAAGTGAGTGCCGTCATTTCTTCATTATCCATTCCATTTATTGATACACTGGTAATAAAAGCAGCTAAATCAATTTTAGATAGAGATCCCGATACCGCATCTGCAATTATGCTATTTATCTCCTCGCTTGATAATTTCTTTCCATTAATTTTCTTTTTTATAAATCTAAACGAATCAGGTGGATCTGCTGGTTTTACTGAAATAACTGCTCCATCAATAAGCTCTTTTTTCTCTCTAAGAATATCAATAAAAATTCCAATTTCGCCGGGTTTTACAATTGAATTTGAATAATCAATCTGAATTATAGCTACCCAATATTTATTCTCAAGAGAGGTAGCTTTAATGTTTTTTATATAAACACGCTCTCCTGCCTTTTGGCCCAATTCTTGGGCATCCTTTTTATTTATTACGACATCCTTAGTGTTTCCTGTTTCAAAATTAATTGTTTTGACTCTTAGTTTCATTTTAGTCAGTTTAATTATTTAATTGTATAATACATAGAATTTAGTTTACTAAATATATTTAAACGTTTTAAATTCTCTTCTTGTCATAACTCTAGATGGTACAGAAAATGCATATTATTTTATTTAGAAATATTCATTTTAAAAAGTAAATATAGAGATATTTCGAGAATCTATATCAATAACAATTTAATGACGATTAAAAATGAATAAATTCGAGAGAGCGCAACAAATTCTTGAAAAAATTGATGCTGATGGATGGTTAATAATATGCAATGAAGATAGTGATATTAACTCGCGGTTTATGTTAGGAGTAAGTTCCCATGCCCGAAATTACGTTTACGTTGCACAAGATGGCAATCACCTTATCTTAGCTGTTGAAATGGAAGCGCCTATGATTCAAAAGTCTCTTAAAGATAAAGCTGTTGATGCGAAAGTAATTGCATATAAATCATCTGATGACTTAATTACAAAACTTAAAGATATCTTAAGAAAACCGCGAATAGCATTAAATTATGGCGAGAATATTCTAAGTTTTGAAGGAACGGCATATGCGGATTATTTACGTGCAGGAGATTATTTTTCTGTAAAAAAGTTATCACCCCAAACTGATTTCATTTCTTCAGCACCTATTATATCTGAACTTAGAAGCGTCAAATCTAAAGGGGAACAAAAAGATTTGAAAAATACATGTAAATGTACACTTGAGATTTTAGAAACGGTATCTGATTGGGTCAGAGTAGGGATGACTGAGAGAGAAGTGAGAGCAAAAATAGAATATGAATATATGAAACTTGGAAAGCCATCATTCGAAGCCATTGTAGCGACAGGAGCTCATTCAGCTGATCCCCATCATAATACTTCTACTAAAAAAATAGAACCCGGTGTATTATTGATTGATACAGGGTTACAAATTGATGAGATGTGTTCGGATATAACTTGGACCTTTTGGATAGGTAAAAACCCACCAGACAGATTCATGAAGGCGTATAATGCACTTCTTGAAGCAAAAAAAGCTGCCAATCAATTTTATACTGATGGTACCAAGAATAACATACCAGCGATTAAATGTAGAGAATCTTTAGCCGAATATGGTTTTGATCATTTAAAGCTTTTTTTTCACGGTTTAGGTCATTCTCTTGGTTTTGAACCCCATGATATTGGAATGAGAATAAGTCAATCTATTCCAGATAACTTTACTCTTAAAGAAAATATGGTTTATACTAATGAACCAGGATTATATTGGCTAGGAGAATGGGGTGTTCGATTAGAAGATGACGTAATTATTGGAAAAGAAAAATGTGAACAAATAACTTATGTCCCAAAGAATCCAATTTTAATATAATACTACTATAATTTTATTGAAAATGGGAACTCCTTAATTTCTTCTATATTATTTTGATCAGGGTCCTGAAAATTCACTTTTACTTTTATAATATAATCTCCCGCTTCAATCGGTTTTATATTAAGTTCCCATTTCAACTCTTCATTTGAACGAAGAGAATATATCTGTTTTTCTGTTGTGCCTCTCATAACTTGCAATAATTCAGGAAATTCTACGAATATTTTAACATCAAGTGCTTCTCCTGCACTTTTATTTTCCACCAGTATTTCTAAAGGAAAGCTTTGACCAATCAATGGAGGCCTTAAATTTTTTATTGCTATATTGAGAGTTGGCAATGGAGATGTTAAATTCAATTCAATAGTTTTTGTTTCATATACAAAAGTTAGATTATTGTTTAATACACAAGTAATGTTGATCGGTCCGATGAAAGGCTTATCCATTTGAAAATGGGGTTTTAATATGAATCCAATAGGATTACTTTTACCTAAAATTACATTGATAGGAAAAATTGGTTTTCTATTTAGACTTAAGTTATCTGATAAATCTAAGGTAATTTTTGTAAGTACAAAACTTTCTACTTTAAATTCATAAAAAGTTTTCTTAAATTCTTGTAATAACGAGATTGTATCAAAATTTATTGTTAAATTAATAAGTTCATTGGTTGTATATTCTTGTTTATCTAATTCTACTGTAGGATCTAATAAAATTTGCGTTTGAACAAGCAGAATTACTTTTTTTAATAAATTTTGTTCCTCTTTCCTAAATTTTAAATTACTTATAGTATCTTTAATTTTATCTATAGTATTTTGATTTTTATTGCGTAAAGCAATAGTTAAATCAGTAACTAATCGAATTAATGGGTGTTCTTTAAAATATGTATTATCCACCTTTTTAATCATTCGTTTGAGATAGTCTAAACCTTCTTCTTGCCTTCCATTTACAAACAGGCAGAGATATGATAAAACAGAGAATAGTATGTAGTTTTGATTCCTATCATTTTCTTTTTTTAAGTTTGAAATGTAATTAATCGCATCCTTATAAATTTGGTTAGCATCCATATAGTTTTCTACTTTAAGAGATACTTCACTGGCTAGTCTTAAGAGCTCTAAAACAGTATCAAATTTTTGCGCTTCGATAAAAGCATTAGCCCCATTGATAAAACTGCTCTTTGCTTGATTATAATCTCCTAAATCAAGAAATGACATTCCAACTGCATGGAATGTTTTACCTGATTTTTTAAATTGATGAGCTTTATATAATTGCTCTGCTTTTAAGAATTTATCTTCTACATCCAATTAAAAAACCAAAATAATAATTACTAATTTAAATTTTAAAAGTAATTTTAAAATTAAAAATTACTCCTAAAAGTAGACTAATTTCAAAATAATAATCAAAAATATTAAAAAAAAAAAGTTGATATATAAATATTCGATTTGGTTATAATGCCAATACCATTAGTACAAATGCTATTAAAATAAGTGTTCCTCCATATCCGGTAAGTATGCCTCCTGCAAGAGGTGATACCCAAGTAAAGATAACAAACCCGACTATTAGCACTAACCACCATGAATAATTCAATACTTTAAAATCTACGAGGTCAAAGAGTATCAGAACTAAAATTATTAATAAAATTAGACCGAAAACTCCATTTATAATTGCGAGTGTATTTCCAGAGAGAAATAGCATAAAACACTCATATATAGAAAAACCGATACCCACTAGTAGTACCATTTTTGAGGCTTTATAGGGTTTCTTTGCCATTATTAATTCAATTAAAGCAGCTAATAATAGTAGAATTGCAGGAAAATATCCACCACCGAAAAAGTATACTAATAGCACTAAAACTATACCAAAGATAAGAATTATCCACCATTGATATAGAATTTTCACAGGTCTAAAACTAATCAGCTCTAATGATACAAAAATTAAGAACGCAATTACTAAACAGATTATTCCCCAAAGAATGTTTAGGGGATCTCCAGCTCCATAGAAATATGTAATACCTAATGCAAGTGTAAAGAGCATACCAATGAATACGAGTAATTTTGGCGCCGTAATTTTACTTTCTGTTTTAACTTCAGCCATTATTTTTTCACTTTATATGTTTTTTCTATTTAGATGATTTCTAACACGATTATACAAGACACCCCAATTTAAAAAGATTTACAATCTTTTTGATATATTATGAATAGGGATTCAAAATTAAAAAATAGATAAAATTTTTATTCCGAAACCATTGCTTTATGGTTTGTCATCTTACAACTATTATTTTTTCATAAGATTCATTCTTTCGGATTATTACTTCTGTTTTTCGTCTTTAGGTTTACTTTTTTCCTTTTCTAAAGATATTGATTCTTTCATTGGGTTGCTGCCTAAACGTTCAATAACTTGAGAGATACGAGTTACTTCTTCTTGGAATCTTTGGCCTTCCGCTGCACTACAATGGAACATTTGTATTCGCTCCGGAGATATACCTGCAGTTTTTAATATTTCTTTCGTGTATTGTACGTTTTTTGCCGCAATTAAATTACCGGTTTCGTAATCACATTCTCCTTCATATCATCCAGCAACGATTACTCCATCAGCACCTTTGCCAATTGCTCGCATCATTAAGCTAGGAGTAACACGTCCGGTACAGTTTATTCTTATTGGTCTAATTGTAGCAGGATATTGAGCTCGTATAGTTCCTGCCATATCTCCTGCTCCATATCCTCATTTCCAACACATGAAAGTAATAATTTTCATTTCACTATTAGTCGACATTCAATTTACCTCCTTAAATTTCCTCTAATATAGCATCTATTTGCTTCTCATATTGGGGTTCGCGATAATATCTAAGTGTTATCGCTTCTGATGGACAATTGGCTAAGCACGAACCGCAACCACGACATAATATTTCATTCACTTCCGCACCATCAGGATTTAAAATTATCGCATCATACGGACAATTTAACTCGCATAAACCGCATTTAGCGCATTTTTCTTTATCTACTGTGGCTCGAATTAAAAGTATTCTGTATTTATCTTTACCCAAAATTCTCGCAAGAGAAGATGCTGCAGCTCTTCCCTGAGATATTGACTCAGATATTGATTTAGGCCCTTGAGCGACGCCGGCAAGCACAATTCCAGGTATCTTTGTGTCTATAGGATTCAATCGAGAATGGAATTCTTTAAAAAATCCATCTTGGCTTGTTTCAAGTTTTAGTAATTTACTAACTTTTTCAACACCTATGGCTGGTACCATAGCACACGATAATACTACTAGATCATACTCAAACTCTTTTAAGCCCGTATTACTCAAGGTATTTTGTAGAATTACTTTTAAATTATGAGTCTTAGGATCCTCGTATATTTTAGAAATATTTGTTCTTACGTATTTGATGCCTTCTTTTCGTGAAGCTGTATAATATTCTTCATAGTCTTTTCCGGCAGCTCTTATATCCATATACGCTACAGTTATATCCGCATCGGGATAATGTTGTTTTATGAGTTTTGTATTTTTTATTGAAATCATACAACATACTCCAGCACTGCAATAAGTCTGCTTATTTAAATCTCTTGACCCCACACATTGTATAAAAAGAATTTTTTCTGGCCTTTTACCATCAGATGGGCGTACAAGGTGACCTAAAGTGGGTCCGTTCGGTGCCAAGATGCGTTCAAGCTTCATTTGAGTTATTACATTAGGATATTTATTATATCCCAAATATCCAGTTTCAGGTTCATATTCGTCCCAACCAGTAGCAACTATGATTGAGCCAACTTCTAATTCTATGATTTCATCTTTTTGATTGAAGTCTATAGCATTCACTTCACATACCTGCTGACACATTCCGCATTTGATACATTTACTCATATCTATCTGAGCCATTGACGGAACTGCTTGGGCAAATGAAACATATATAGCTTTACGAGGATTCATACCCTCATTAAATTCATCATACCCGTAAGCAGGACACACTTCGAAACATGAGCCACATCCATTACAATCATTATTTACATATCTTGCTTTTTTGCGAATTTTAACTTTAAAATTCCCAACAAATCCAGAAACATCCTCTACTTCACTGTATGTATAAATGTTTAATCCGGGACTTCTTGCAGACTGAAGCATAACAGGACCGAGAATTCAGATACTACAATCATCAGTAGGGAAAGTACGATCGAGCATTGCCATTTTACCGCCAATAGTGGGGCTTTTTTCAACAAGAAAAACTTCAAAACCTTCATCAGCTAAGTCAATACCTGCTGATAGTCCAGCAACACCTCCACCAATTATTAATGCTTTCTTAGTAATATCTACTTCTTTTACCAAGATTTGCTCTAATACAGCTGCTCGAGCAACACCAGATTTAATAGCATCTTCGGCAGTTCTTTGTGCTCCTGGCTTATCTTGCCTATGAACAAAACTTGCATGCTCTCGAATATTAACAAATTCCAAGTATGAGGGATCTATTCCCATTGCTTCTAAAACACTTTTAAAAACCGGTTCATGGGTGATTGGAGTACAAGATGCTACAACAAGTCTATTAGCGTTACTTTCAATCATATTTTGCTTAATAAACTCTGCTCCGGATTCAGTACACAGACTAATATAATCCAAAGCATCAACAACATTTGGCAAAGATTTAGTGAATTCTACTAGTGCTTTTGTATCAATTATTTCAGCAATGTTTATACCTCACTGACAGACAGCAACGAAGATTCGAATTTCATCGTTATCTTTAGCAACTTTCGCTTCTACCATTGCATATCAAACCTTTTATTTTTTTTTAAATATCCTCCAATTGTTTTTACAAATAATATAATTCAAAATTATTTATCCTAATTTAAAATATCTTATCCCAAAAAATTAACTTTAAATCAAAAATCTTTTATATAATTTGTATAATTTAGATTATTAAAAAAGCAATTTAAGATTGATTGTTAAATTGAATAATACTAATTAGAGGAAATATTATGTTGCTAAGTATTCTTCAAACGGGAATGACGTCAATAGGTGATTACGAGGAGATCATCTTTAGTGTTATTTTAATTGTTGTAGATATATTTTTATTAAAAATTGGTTTATTAGTGGCAAAAGCAGAATATAGAACCAAAATAAAATGGGTAGGTGTCAGCTTTCTCATTCAGTTTGGAGCGATTTTCTTTATTAGTTCCCCTATGTTAATATTAGGATTTACAGGTGCATTCCATGAAGGTCCTCCTGCGGGATTTATTATACTTGCGATTGTTGGGTCTGCATTTTTGGATTTAAATTTGATCAATGTAATTCATAAAATTGGATTAAAACGGTCTTTCTTTGTAACTATAATTATTTTAGTCCCAATAATATTTGCAATGTCATTTTTAATTCAATATTTATCAAGCTTATGAAAAAGCTTGTTTTTACTTGAGATTTATCTCAAAATTAATTTTTTTATTCATATTGATTATCTCTTCACGAGCAGCGCTAGCAAACTTATCAGGAGTGTATTTTGAATTATTATTGTAAGCGTAAATTATCGATCGTGAAGAATTTACGATTCCACCTAAACCGTTTGGATTAAATCCATATTTAATTTCTTTAGCTTGAGCACCCTGATAACCATAACCAGGAATGAGAATGAAGGATTTTTTTAATAGCTCTCGGATGACTTTTAATTCGTTCGGGAAAGTAGCACCTACAACCACACCTAGATTATTATAATTCGAGAAAGATTTTAATTTTTCTGACCAAACCTTAACTAACTTTGCCATGTGAATATAATTACGTTCTAATTTTCCTTTTACCATTTCAATTTCTGTTTTAAAACCATCGACATTCTCTAATCGAACACTAAAGAGATTTTGAAAATCATTACTGCTTGGATTAGAGGTTTTTACTAAGACAAACAGACCTTTTTCTTTATAATCATCTAAATATGGTTTTATTCCATCAAACCCTAAATAAGCATTAACTGTACAAGCATCAGCGCCATATACTTTATATGTGGAATACGCATAAGCACTCGATGTAGTTCCAATATCATTCCTTTTTGAATCGAGTATTACTAACAGTCCAACTCTATGAGCAAGTTTTATAGTTTCCTTCAATGCTTTTAGAGCATCATATTTTTCATAAAAAGCAATCTGAGGTTTGATTACTGGAATTAAATCATATGTAGATTCAATTAATTCTTTGTTGAATTCTAAAATAATTCTGTTAGGATCTTCATATTCTTTTATTAAATATTCAGGAATCTCTCCTTCATTATCCATTCTCGGATCAAGACCCATACTTACTACGCTTTTTTTTTCTCTAACTAGCTGAATTAATTGCTCAACAAAATACATAATTGTAACTTTCAATTATAAATGAGATTTTTGCAAAAATAAATGAGACCATTTTCAAAAATAAATGAGACTATCAAATTATCATCCTTCTGCAATATTTTTCTATTAGATTTAAGACTCAAATCCATCAATATCACTATTTCTCTTAGATTTCTCCATTTTTTCTTTCAAATTTATCTCAAATTAGCAAATCTTTCATTTGATTAAATTTTTTTTCTTATAATCTTAAAGCACTCTCATTGTATATATCTTTTACTAGCTAGAATTTTTTTAATTTATTTTTTCAATAAAAATGTAAAAATATTTGATAACTCTTTTAATTACATGGACAAATTATTTAAATAGTGATGATAGAACAATAAGCACTAAAATTACTGAAGTGACTTTAAGAACAAGAGTAAAGGATATTAAAGATATATTAAATTAAAATTAAGATTGCGATTGTTATGATGATTTCTAAAGGCTTATTTTTAGTTAGTCCAAACTTTGGGCATCCCAGAATATTGAATATTGACAGAGAATTAACCAAGCAAG
>CAYUTF010000050.1:0-24395 GCA_964447495.1 uncultured archaeon | reverse complement strand
AAATCTTTGAAAAATATTCTCTTACTAATTTCTTATCTTTTTCGTTCTTTACGGGTAATAAAGACTCATGAAGCTTTAATTTTACTTCCGATGTTGGTTCTTCTACTTTGGGGGGTTCAGGTTCTTCTTTAAATGCTATCTGTTGCTCTTCCTCTGTGATATCATCAAGTTCTAGAACTGGCTTTTCTTCTGGTTTAACTTCGGGAGGTTGTATAGGTGAGATTTTATGCACAACAGGGGCATCAACTAATTTCTCCTCTTTAACCTTGAAATCATGCTCCTTTATTTCAACAAGAGGGACTCTTGATACTACTTCTTCCTGAGGTTCAAGTTTAGATGGTTTATATGCTTGGTCATCAATTTGAACTACTCCGGTTTTAAATATAGTTTCATCTAAAGGTTTTCCAACAAATAATAAAAATAAGAGGATCCCCTTTAAAAGAATAAAAATTCCACTACCAAATAGTGCAGTACCAAAGATTCCTAAGATAAATACTCCTAATGAATCTCCAAACGTAAAGATTTGTTTATTTGCTATCTTCTTTCTCATCCTAAAGTCAATAAATAATATGATCACGGGAATTAAGCAAATTGCTGCTGTTATTGCTAGAATGATAATTATTTTTAACCATTCATCAAATCCCGCTAATATAGAATTAATAAAATAAAAAAATGACTGAATATATGGGTAGGCGTCATAATTATTAACTATATCAAAAAATGTGAAAAACAAAATCACCACTCCTGCCTTAGCGGAGAAATTATTCATTGAGTTCTTTAATTTTAAACCAAAATAATATATTTTATTTCTTTCCTCTTTAGCATTTGCCATTACATAGATTAAAATTAATATACCTTTGATTAAAAGAATAACTCCCGTTCCAAAGATGAAACATCCTAAAATCCCATAACAAAACGCATCTAATACAACTTCATCATATTTTTCTTCATTTACTTTTGGGGAGATGTAATAAATATCATAAATCATAATTAATAAAGCACTAAATCCAATAATTAGAGATTTGATAAAGAAGTTTAACCAATCATAGGGATAAAAAATCGCCTGGAAATTCAAACCTAATATAATTCCCGCAAATATTAAAAGGGGAAGATATGATAACTTATTAAGAGTCTTAATTAGGCTGCTTAACTTAGATTTGCTTTTATCCGACCTTGTATAAGGAGAATATGGAGTTCGTGGCTTTTTAGGAGGAACAGGCGTGAATTGCTTGAATTCTACCCCAACTAATGAAAATGGAGTGCCACACATTTCACAATACACTTGAACTTTATTCTCTATGTACTCAGACAATTCTTCTGGGTACACATGTCCACATTCTCGACATATATATAATTTTTTAACCATCTAATCTTCACTCTATCATATACATTATGTTATTTAAAATTTATTTAGAGATTATAAAGATATCTTTCAATTTTGCAGCGTAAATTGCAAACTTATATTTTAAACTGTACAGAATCTCACCATATAAGCATAACATACAAGTTCTATAAAAAAATAATCTCATTTTTCTCTTTATTCTTTAAACGTCTATTGTTGTAATATAAATCCTATTTTTCTATAAAATTAAAGACATACTATAATTAAAAAAAAAACGGAGTCCAATATTTGAGCCCTTTAAAATACTAAAAAAGCTATCTAATAAGTGAAGAATTAAAAAGATTATTTGTTTATGTTGGAATAATTTCATTTATATTGAGATAAAAGTGTTTTCCACTCAATTTTCGAGACAGTTTTATGGAGCTGATGATCATCTTCAACTAAATTATAGGTTAAGTTGGCAAATAATAATTCAGCACACCTTCGCGATTTCTTTACCGAAACTATCGCATCCTCTTTGCCATGATATATGATAACCGGGATATCAACGGGTTTAAAATCCTTTACTCGAAGGAACTGAGGATCTAAGAAGGGCGCTAATAGAATGAGTAATTGAACTTTATCAAGGTTTTGAAGGGTAAAAAGAGTGCCCATTAATCCCCCAAAACTTGAACCAATGATAATCCATTCTGGTTTATACTCCATAATTAATTCCAATTCTTTCATTCTCTTGCTTAAAAGGACTCTCAGAGAAATTCTTTCATTATATGCACTAAAATCAGGAGTTAAGATATTGGGAAAAAGAGTACGAAACAAATTTCCTTTAAAACCGTGACCCGAACTTTCTAGTCCATGAATAAAAATTATATTTTTCAAGATATGTAAAAGAGATAATGATTTTTTATAAATCAATATTATTCTCATCATTATCAGATAACTGATCTAAATCCTTACTCATCTGTCTTACAATTTTTCTATTTCCTAAGTATATTAAGAAAAAGAGGATTCCAAAATAAATGCTTATTATTATCATAATGATAAAGTAATATTGCTCTGTGTATAGTATCATTCTCCAAGCAACACCTATTAACACACCGGTAATTAATCTTGATGTAGTACTGCTCTTCCTATATAACAATCGCTGAGAGCCCCAATCAGCTAGAGCAATAATAGGAACGATAATACATATAATAAAGGAAATTTCAGCATTGAACGGAAGAAAGTATTTCAGCTCAAATATATGGGTGATAAATACTGAAAAAATTGCACCAATAACAATTCCTGAACATCTGGAGCAAAAATAAAATTTAGTTCTTCCCAGTTCTAAATAGAATGTGTGATCTTGAGCAGAAATTGGGTGATGAGTGAGAAAAATATTATAAAGCTCACGCTCCTCTGATGCAAGGAATTTATCATATAAAAATAAAAGAATAGGCGTAATAAATATTGTAGATGTCAAACATTGGGTCAGGAATTTAAATCCATAATTAATAAAGATTTGCTCGAAGCCTGACGGATTCGCGTACCATACAACTTGAGACAGTGTAATTAAGACCATAAAAATAAAAGAACTTATTATTAAGAGTAAAAAAGTATAATAAATTTTCATTCCCTCACGATATTTCAATGGTTTATATTGATATAATCCACAAATAAAGCCATATAAAGCAACAAAAATGACCCAATCCCAATAAATATTTTCATAAAAGACAAATTGGAAGGTAAGCTCTCCTAAAAATCCAGAAATGAAGGAAAGATATTTACCTGCTAATATAGAAAAAAAGGTAAATAAGAGTAAAGCGCCTCCAAAAATAACATTATACCCACTTTCTGTGATATATGGCGTAGATATGGCACCATAAACCTCAGATACATAAAAATAGCACATCACAATAAAGAGTATTTTTAGTACATTCAAAAAAATCGTTCTAAGTAGATTTTTTTCTTTATGTTCAGTAATAGCATCATTCACATTAATCAGATTACTAATTTTTTTGATTAATTAAAAATAGATTCGAGGTCTTCTATTAATTTTTGTTTTGTAAGTTCAAACCCTTTTCGGAGTACTGATACTATTATATTCCTTCCAGTGGGTACTTTTAAAATTGAATTATCTTGTTCCACAATTTCTATACCGGCTTCATTATAATCTAATTGACGTTTTAAAGCTTGATACGCTTTCGATTTGTCATTATTGAAAGTAATTCGTGATAATTGATTATAATCTGTAACCTCTTCTCTCACACTTAGAAATAACATGCTCTCTTCTACTTGAGTTATAAAACATTTTTTTGTAATATCCTTTAGTTTTTGATAGTTTTTATGATTTTTATTACACTGTCTATCTGTTTGGTCATTTTCTAAATAAATCAAGAACTTCTTATTGATTAATTTATCATAAACTTCTTGAGGCATCTTCCCATTTAGCACAATTGTTTTCGCAGTATCTAAGGTCACCCTTATTTGTTCTAATGTACCTACTTTTGCGTCCTTATCACTCCAATATTTATAAAATGATTTTACAATAGGCTTAACAACAATATTGAAAACTCCCGCATCTAATTCAGTATCAAGAAGTGATTTACCAAAACCGAGGGAGATTTCCATTTGGTCAATCATTCTCTGTTTTACGATCTCATAATTTCTCGCAATGTACTCCATAAATAAATCACCGTGTAAATGAACTCACATATCAGGTTTTAGATTTAAAATTCATTATAGAATTAATAATTTCTTTATTTTTAAACATAAGTCTCATTAATCGCTTTGATAAACTCTTTTTTAGTTTCTTCGAATCCTTTTCTCAACGCTTTAATAATAATTCTCTTTCCAAAAGGTAGTGATAGAATAGAAGAATCTTTTTCAATGAGACTAATACTTTTATCGGTATATTCCAACTGTTTCATCAAATTTTGCTGAGCATATTCTTTGGTTTTAAACGCACTTCGGCATAAATCCCCATAATCTTTCACATCATCCTTGACTTGTAAAAAAGCCACAACTTTTCTCACATAGTTCATAAATGTTTCTTTTGTGATCTGTTCTAATTTTGGATAGTTTTTATGATTTTTACTGCATTGATAAGTTGTCTGATCAGATTTAAGAAAATTAGGAAAATTTTTCTCGATTATTTTAAGAAAGCTTTCTTCTGAATTTCCATTAATCAGTAATTCTTTTCCGCTCTCTAAAGCAATTTTTATTTGATTTAACGTCCCCACTTTAGCTTCATGTTCCGTCCAGTAGTCATAAAAAGTTTTTACAATAGGGCGCACCACAAAATTAAGAATACCTGTGTCTAATTCAGTATCTATTAGTTTCCTTCCCAACTTTAATGAGTTTTCCATTTGCTCAATCATTCTTTCTTGGACCAGCTGATAATTACGCTCTATGTAGTCCACAGTGATCACGACTAAAAATATCCTAAATTAAACATTTTCTGATTAAATTAATACTTATAATAGATAAAGGAAGGTTAAAAAGTTTTTAATAATAATAATATTTTTAAAGATTTGAGATTTTGAAAAGTAAGTACCTTCCCAACATATATTTTTATACTAAAATATAATAAAGATAAAAAAATTAATTAAATCATTCAATCATGCGTTATATCTTTAAAGTTTTAATTCTAGGCTTGGATTCTGAATTCTTATCTAGTTATATCTCACAAGCGTTTATCGAAGAGGGAGATGATAAGAAAACATATATAGAATGGTATAAGGAAGTCAATGTATTTGAAGATGTTTGCGATTTAGAAGTAGATACTATTATCGATGTTATTAATGCTGATTATGATGTGCTTCTTCCTTCGGTTGATGGAATTGTATATTTCCTTAATCCTTTAATTAAAGAGGAAATAGAGTTTTTTGAAATGATTGTTCCGATAATTAAATCCGTTAAACGGAATATTCCTCTCGTTGTGGTATATAATAATGGTTATGCTATTCTTCCTCTCCCCATAAATGAATTATTAGAAAACCTCTGGATACTATATCCTGATTTTGAAGGGTTTGCAAATCTATCTCCTATAGAATTTACTCAAGCACTCCAATGTTTATGTTTTTCGATGATAACAGGAGACTCTCCTTTAAATATAGAAAATGCATGGATGAGATTTCCAATATTTATCCAACTTGCCAATATTTATTTCAAAACAGCAAATAAAGAACAAAAACCAGAATATTATTACTATGCCGCCCAAGCAATTAAGAAATCGGCTTTGATTGCTGAGATATTTAATAAAAATGAATATTTCATTATTTGTGAGAAGGCAGCTTTCCTATATTCCAAAATTAATTTATATCTTGAAGCATCTAAGATATTAAAAAATGTGGATAAGAAAAAATCGGCTAATTATAAGAGATTATACGCAGAAGCTATGCTTTCAGATGGCAATAAATTATTTAATAAAAGAAAATATGAACTTGCAGCAAAGAAGTATTTATCTGTGGCTCAATGGTCTGCAATAGAATTGAAAGATCAACACCTCATGAATGAGGCATTTAGATTAGCTATTAATTCTTGGATATCCGCATGTAGAGTTGAATTTGCCTTTCAAATTCTTGATAGCTTGCCTCATGAAGGGGTTCTTACAATATTAGATGAAATAGCACTAAAAATTGGTAATGCGGTAAAATTTTTATCCAATGAAAAGAAATTTTTTGAAGCGAGAGAGCAATTATATAGAACGATCTCAGTTTATCAAAGGGAAAATTTAACCGAACATCTAGAAAAATTCACAAACTCCTTAGAGACGGTCCTAATTAAAATTTTAGAACTCCAAATAAATGACAATGAACTTTATTCTGCTAAACAAACGTTTGATGAAATAGAGAATCTTTGGGAAGCATATGATGTAAAAAAATCAAATTTAGATAAATTACTAGCAAAATTAGCCGAACAATTTCTTGATCTTCTGAATTTTGGAATGGCCACGATTTTAATCAATAAATTAAATTCTTTATCTCTTAAAAAAAAGCTTACTAAATTAAGTTCTAAAGTTGAAGATGATTATAAAGAAGAGTATAAGAAAAAAATTCAAATCAACATTCAAAAAGGTCTCGCTATCGTAAATGAGTTTATGCTAGAAGAACAAAAGATTGTCGAAAGTCTTAATGAAAAGGCTATTAATGAAGCAAACAATTTAATACAAAATCAAGATTATCTTAAAGCAGCGAATCATATCAAGGCTCACGCGAATTATTTAAAAAATTTAGGTAAGGAAGAGGATAGATACCAAATTTTATCAAAAGGGCTTGATATTTTATTAGTAGGAAAGGTTTTTAATGAATTTTTTCTGATATATCCTGAATTATCTGAGAAAGCAAAAAGACAGTATTTAGTAAATAAATTAAATTTAATAGTAGGAAAAGTAAAAGAAATAAAAATTGAAGGAAATTTTGACGAGAATATAAAAGTCTTCGATAATTTTTTAAGTATTTATCGTGAACAACAACTTTATGAACAATCCAAGCAAATTGGGGAAATTTATATTGATTTTTTAAAAACTAAAGCTCAGAAAATCGTTAATTTGGAAAGAAATAATAAAGGAATTGAAAACGCATTAAATTTAATTCGAAAGATTTCTGATATAAATTCTGCATATTTGGATAACATAAAACGTAATTTCGATGATCTTCATAAAGAAATATTTGAAATCTATATTGAACTCGATAATCTCTCTGGAGCACGCGCTACTTTGGATAAGATTGATAGTAAAATGCTTAAAGAAGAATTGCACAAGATTTTGAATAAAATTGATGATCAAAAAAGAGAGATTGAACTCAAGAAAGTCGACGAAACCTACAAAGAAGATCAGTTAAGAGCCTTATTTTCTATTATAAAGAAAAAAGCAAAAGATGCGTATAATGATAAAATTAGCCTTTTTAATCAAAGAAAAGGATATAAACGAGCCTATTATCAAGAAGGACTGAACTTCTTAGGGATTAACGATCTTACTGCAGCTCTTCAGGAATATGAAAAAAGTATTGACCGTTTTATTAATATTACACAATATAGTTTAGCTAGTCTTTCATTAGCGATTATAAGTCTAATCCTTCTCAAAGAAAGAAGAACAAATGAAATTACACATTATTTAGGTAATTTTAAATCAAGATTTTCTGGTCTTCTCAGCCTCATTTCTGAAATCTTTTCTTTTTCACTGACTGATTATTTAGTGAATATTATTCCATTTGAAGATGATATCCGAATAAAAGAGACGGTTAGTTTAATGGTAAATCTCCCATTATTCGAAGAAGAACTCAAATTATTATACGATTATTTAGGAAAGAGCTATGAAAAAGAGAAATCAGTTGAAAAAGTAACAGAACGTAGCTTGGAAATTACAAAAATAAAAGATGATCTAGATCAATATGCCTTTAGAATCATTAAGGAAAAGAAAGACATTGCTAAACGAAAATTAATGAAAAACCAATATTGGAGGATGGCATTAGAAGATTTAACTAACAATAAATTAGAAAATGCCTACCTAGGATATTATGAAACTATTCCTAAACTTATTGAGAAGTTTGAACATGAAGCAGCTATAAGCTTGATCGTTGGAACAGCTATTTTAATAAATTTTAAAAACTTAGCTATAGGTAAAAGTCAATTTTATGAAAGACTTACTAAGTTAGAACGGTTTAAATCCAATATAGAAAAACTGCCTGAAATTAAGCTGATCGAAGAACTTTTCTTCCTTTTAGAAAATGAAATGACTGACTTGTTTGTTTACGGATTAAATCTTCTTATTGAAAGACTAGTCTTATTTGAGCCCGAAATCGAAATTATAAAAAAGTTGATTCCAAAAAAAGAAAAAGTTGATGAAGAACAAGAAAGAATGACTAGAGAAGATCTTGGCAAAATTAGTAAGCTTCAGGTTAAATTGAATCAGGATCTTGCTATATTAAAACAAATGCGGGGTGATGTACTCAGAGAGAAGCAAGATTTTCTAACTAGAAGGAATCCAATGAGAAAGAGATATTATCAAAACGTCATTGACTCTCTTTCTATGAAATCTTTTAAAGAAGCAGGAGATGAATATTTCAAATTAGCCCAAAGTATGGCAAATAGAAAAGATTTACAGACGGCTTCACTAATGATGTTATTACATGGATTGTGCTTTTTAAAAGGAAATCAATCGCTATATACAATCCAATTAAATATAAGTTCGCTTTTAGACTCATTAGGATTAAATAAAAGATTGATACAAGAAACCTTTTATATTCGGTGCATTAGAATCATCTTAGAAGCAAAGATAAATAAAATGGATAAATATCTACAACAAATCCAAGATTTATTAGACGTTTTACCTCTATTTGAAGAAGAAAGAGAACTAATTACTATTATAGAATAAACATTACGTTGTATCTGCAAATTTCATGAGATCTTTAACGCGCATACGTAAGGTAACTTCGGTCACACGGGCGAGTTTACTAATTTCTTTTTGAGTCTTATTTTCATTGCATATTTTTGAACCGATATAGATTGCGGCTGCCGCAATTCCTTTTGGATCCTTGCCTGCAGAATTGAATCCGTGCTCTTTTGCACTTTCTATGAGTTTAACGGCCACATTCCTGCATTGCATGGATAGTTTGAGTTCATCATTAAATTTATCTACATACCTATCCGGAGTAAAATGTTGGACTTTCAATTTTAAATTAGGTAAGACTTCCATTAAGATAAGACGATAGCTTTTAATGACCTTCTTTTTAGGTATTTGTGCAACTTTGGTAATTTCTTCAACAGTACGAGGGATACCATGCACTCTTAATGCACAAAAGATTGATGCAGAAAGTAAAGTATCGATACTTCTTCCCATAGTTAACTTTTTCTTAACAGTTTGGGTATAAATCCGGAGTGCATCCTCAGCAACAGTATCGGGAATACCAAGTCTTTTCTGTAATCTTTGTAAGTTCGGTAGTGCAATCCAAAGATTCCTTTCATAACTTGTAGTGAGTGATCGATGAATTTTTGCCAATCTGTTAAATTTTGATTTATATTTTGGGCTGAGTAATGTGCCACGAGCATCACGACTTCCTCGAATTATTGTTCTGGGACCAATGGGACTATATACTCTTTCATTACTCTTGCGTTTTTGGATTTCCTCTTGAGTGAAAGCTCTACGTGGGGAATCATCAAGAATTCTACTATATACCGACCCACAATTTAGGCATACATAAAACCCATCTTCCTCTGAAATCTTCGGGGAATCACAACAAGAGTCCTCCTTGTTTTCCTCAAAAAATCCATTTTCTTCAAAATGTGATTTTGGCATAAAATATTATAAATCTCAATTCTTATATTGGAATTATATACTTCAAGTATAATAGTTAAAATAAAATACATATTTAAATTTTCATCTAATCTGGAACATCTAGAGAAAATTTATATCTTAAATTATTTAACTATTATCTTAAAAGCTAAAAAAATTATAAAAAAATTTTTATTAAACCAATAATTAATTATCAGTTTTCTGAGATCATAATGTCGACAGATATTTCAAATGTAATTAAGATTTTTGCAAAATTCTTGGATGAGAAGGTTGCAAAAGTGAGTAAACTAAAAACACTCGAAGATGTTAAGAAACTACCAATTTATTCCTATAAATTTTTAGATAAAAGCGAAGCAAAGGTATTAAGAGAAGTCTTAGATATCTCTACCATTGAGGATGCTTCAAAGCTTGATAAGGAAGATCCTTTCGAAAATATTAACAAATCAGAATCGACTAAGGACCCTATTAAGTCTGCTGAAATTCAGGAAGAGTTACTCAATAAATTAGAAGAATTAAAGACAAAAAATCCTTCTCTTGAAAAAAATCTTCAGAAAGTAATCACCATAAGCTCTATTATTATGAATATCAATGAGGATAAAGATGTTTTCAAAAAAGAAAGACAAAAAATTATTATTATTGGTTTAGATAATGCCGGCAAAACAGCAATCTTAAATAAATTTGGTGGTAAATTGGGAATTAGTGATCTAGTATCTTTAACTCCTACTAAGGGAGTTGATAGAAGAAATATTCAAATGGAAGGGTCTGAATTAGACTTATTTATATGGGATATGGGGGGTCAAAAAGAATATCGTAATAAATACTTAAGTCATCCCGAACAGTATTTTCTCGAAATAGACTTGCTTATTTATGTAATTGATATTCAAGATTCAGAACGCTTTGCTGAATCATTTGAGTATTTTGAGGAAATACTGAAGATTTTAAAAACTCTCGAAGAGAATCCCTTCATTATGGTATATATCCATAAACACGACCCTGACTTACGCTATAATCCTGAGATTGTATTAAGTGTTGAATTATTAAAAGATAATCTAAATCAACTATTAACGCAGTATGGGTACGATTTTGAAGCATATCTTACTTCAATCTATTCCTTAATCTCAAATGAACCCGAATTTTCTAAATATATTAAAGATGTTATGAGATCAGCACATTCTCTTACTAATCCCACTTTGAAAAAGGTAGAAGGTCTTGGTAAAACACTTGAAGAAACAATGAATGCAGTTATTCGTTTATCAGAAAGTATCTCAAAACAATTAAATGATTTAGATAGTCGATTGAGAGCTATTGAAAGTGGAGCATTCGAAATAGCGCAAAGTGGTATTCCTATAAGCATTCATAACCCAAATCAAGCTGGAAGTCAATCAAGTGCTGCAGATTCAAGGTCTCAAGTTTTAAACGAGTTAAAGCAGTTATTTGATAAGAAACGAAAATTCAATCTTTGAATTCTGAAGTCACTTAAATTAATGAAAATAATCCCTGATCCATTTATAGTTAGCTAAGATAAATATTAATAGCACTAAACCCGCGCATAGTAAGTTATACCACATATTTTCGAACAACAAACTATTCAATCTCTGATATTGAATAGGTATTTCAATAAAACTTTCAAAAAATTTTACAATAGTATACGATAGAGGAGCAATAAGGAGTATAGATAAAAAAAATCCAAGAATACCAAAAATACCCCCCGCAATAACATCACTAGGGTAATGCACACCTAATTGAATTCTCGAGACTCCTACAATGAAAGTACACACTATAGCAAGTATTATAATAACTAAATTATTGAATATATAGATAAATATTAATCCCTGTGAAACAATATTATACACATGCCATGAGGGAAAGCTTCTAGAACTTGGACGCCGTTCCAGAACTTCTATTTGATTTAAACTTTCAAAAGGGCGAGCTCGATGGATTATCTTCTTAATAGGTACAATTAATAATATTCCCGCTAAGAATGTAGAGCCTATATAAGAAAATATGATGGGATCATACCATATTAATAGATAAAATACGATTAAAATAAGCCATATTGTCTCTCTACCAAGAAAAGAGATGATTCTTAATAGAAAAGTGAGAGATTTCCCTCCAAATCCATTCCATTTTATAATTATTTCCTTGTCCCATGTATCAATTTTTTTGAGTAATATTGACTCTGACATATATTTCCACTTTCCTTCATCTTATATTGAGTCGATAAAATGATATGTATCTTTTATTTTAGAAATCTGTTCCTCAAAATATTCAAGAGAATGAGAATCAGAACCAATAAAGAATTCTGCTCCTTCCTTCTTTAAAATATGAACCACTTCTTTTGAGGGAAATGGTCGCTTTACGGGAAATCGTAATCCAGAGAGATTATATTCTATCTTGGTTTTATTTTTAATACATAACCGTCCTAATTCTAATACATTTTTATTAGAGATATCGCAATCTTTATTGGGTTTTATATCATTATCATTTATGTATCGAAAAATGGTGTCAATATGACAAATGTTCTTAAAAATTTTTGATTCCACCATTTTTTTAGACTCTAAAAAGTATTCCTTAATTACATCTTTCATCGGTTTCTTCTCTAATAACTCCATTAGTCTCTCTCTTGTGGTCACGGGATACAGAGGAATCCATTCATGGATCGTACCCGCGATAAAATCTAATTCATTCCCATAATCATCCATGAATTCTCTCAATTCAGTTTCTTTTTCTGAATAATAATCCACTTCAAGTCCTGCCAGAATGAAATCATATGTTTCCTTAAGTGTATCTAATTCTTCTAAATATGTGTTGATATTTTCATTTGAGAACGGATTAGAAAATTCCTTATCCATATACCGTAATTCATAATGTTCTAAAAAGCAAATATTAATTCGATTCATATCTGCAATCCGAATATAATCTTCAAACGAAGGGCCATCTTCTACGATATCAATGCTCCAATTAGTATGAACATGATAGTCAGTATATTTATATCTCATAACCAAACAACATAGATAATTAATCCAGAGTCAAAAAAATTTTGGTTTCTTAATCAATTGAATTTTCCTTATCAAAAAATACTTCATAGAATAATTCTTTTTCTCCCGCTTCTGGGGGCGTAATTTTTGTATACCCCCCTTTTCTAATAATTTGAACGGTACTTTTATTTTGCAGATGAATATTACCATAAAATCCCTTGATTCCCATTTCTTTTGCAATTATGATTAAGTGATGATACAAAAATGAACCAATACGCTTCCCTCTGTAATCTTCTCTTACTAAAAAGCTATATTCTGCCATATTAGTTTCTGGATTAAGATAATAAGTAGCGCTCCCAATCATCTCTTCCCTACCAATCTCTCCAATGTATGCGCCAATTGAAAATATGTTTTTATAATCGATATTAACCTCGCTTTGCGTTTTGGAATGAGTAAATTCTTTCTTTATTTCAAAAAATCGTAAATATCTGTCACGTTCATTCAAGGAATAATATAAATCCTTTAGGAGGGGTTCATCAGTAGTTTTAACTGGTCTAATTTTGATTAGCTCGTCTCCTCGTGCTCGGTAAAGAGTCTCATATTTTGAAGGATATAAGCATATCCTACCATCTTCATCGCATGGTAATAGTTGATCGTGGAAGATATAATTCAATTTTTTTGCCTCATCCATCAATTCTTGACGAAACTTCGGATGCGAGATACAAATTAACTCAAGAACCCTTTCTCGGATGGTCTTTCCATGCAAATATGCCACACCCCATTCTGTTACGACATAATGCACGTCTGCTCGCGATAAAATCACACCCGCTCCCTCATCTAGATGGGGAACTATATTTGATATGGTCTCATTTTTTCTAGTTGATGGCAGTACTATTATTGGTTTTCCTCCTTTAGAAAATGCAGTTCCTCTCATGAAATCAACCGTATCTCCAATACCAGAATAAAAATCATACCCCTTCGTTGACGTATTTACCTGACCTGTAAGATCTATTTGTATTGCTTGGTTTATAGATACCATTTTTTTATTCATACCAATATATTTCGGATTACATATATAATCAGAGGGATAAAACTCAATGAAAGGATTATTATTGATAAAATCATATAATTTCTTCGTTCCTAATGTAAAACTCGTAATTATCTTCTCTGGATGAAAATTTTTCTTCCTACAGGTTAGAACGCCGTCCTCAATCAATGGAATGATATTGTCTGTTACATAATGGCTGTGCATCCCAAGATCTTTTTTATCCGTTAGATATTTTAAACAAGAGTTAGGTAAATATCCATTGCCTATATGAATGGTTGATTTATTTTCGATTAAATTTGCTACATTTTTTCCAATTCGTTCAGTTATCTCGTCTTTTTCTTTAAAATGAAATTCCAAGAGTGCTGTGTCATTATAGACAAAATAATCGATCTCTTTCATATGAATAAAACTATTCCCTAAGGTTCTCGGCATTTGAGGATTTATCTCTGCGATGGTGATATATGCTGCTTTAGCTATAGGCTTCGCAAAATCAACATTTATTCCAAAAGAACAAAAACCGTACCGATCAGGAAGACTTACTTGAATAAGTGCAACATCGCAATGCTTCCTCCCTGAAAGAAATAATGAAGGAATTTCACTCGCTAAGATAGGAGTATAATCCGCTTGCCCTTTATTAATTTCTTCTCGAAGAGTTTTCCCAATAAAAAACGCATTATGCCGAAATAAATCTTCTGCTTTATCTTTAAAATATTTTTCAGGACCAATTGTAAAAAAATGAATTATCTCGGTATCTATGAGGTTATTTGAAGCTTTTATTAATTCTGATGTTAGAGCTTGCGGTTCTGAACAAGCAGATCCAATAAATACTTGATTTCCTGGAATGATCTTACCAATTGCCTCCTCTACCGTAATTTCCTTCTGCTTCCATTCACTTCTCCACTCATCGTCCATATAATTATTATTCAACCGCTCTACCCTCTCAATTACTCCTCGAGAATTTCAAATTTATTATTAATTAACATATATTCTAATATTTCTATAATAGGCTCTATCTTCCATATAATCTTTTTGGAATTATTATTATTACTGTTTCAGAAATTAAGGCTTAAAATTATTGTGTTCGTTTATGAAATTTGTTTAACAAATATTTATAAATTCACTTTAATATTCTAATTACAAGAAGAGAGAAATCATTTAAAGATTGATTAGACGATTATAATATGACAATTCAATGGGATTTTCCATTCAGTTCACTAGACTATATGTTGTTTCCAATTTTATTAGAAGTAATACCATTCCTCCTTCTTTCTGTTTTTCTTTTTCTTTATGCTAATGAAAATCAAAAAAAAAACGCCTTATGCTTCTTATTTCGAAATCAGTGCGATCATTAATTTCGTGCTAATCGGATTATCCTTTTTTATTCCATTTCCAATGCTCATAACGCCTACTTTCCCAATTGAAATTATGATCTACAACATTTACTTAATAGCAATAAGTATAATTTCCAATATGATTTTCCTCCTTACCTTGGGCGGGATGATTTTACTTTTTGGATTAAAAAATAAAGATACTTTTGGACCTTATCTTCAGTATTCTGGAATTATGTTTATCTTGGCCTTTATCGTCAGTATGATTATAATTCAACCAGTAGGATATCCTTTAGGTCTCCTCCCACAAATTTTATATCTGATTGGTTTCTTTGAATCTTTTGAATATATGATCTTAACCACACTATTGGTACCTCTCTCCATATTCAGGTTGTTTGGGGTAATTTATTTAATCGTTCATGGATACAAAAATAATGAAAAATTCTTTATTTTTGCAGGAATCTCTTATTTTATTGCGATAACATTTACTGCATATGGACAAATCCCCTTCCTATTAATACATCTTGGTCCTTAAAATGTTGTATATAAATTCATTTATGTATAATTAAAATCAGATTTTTATACTTCGATCGTTTCTCCTTTCATATATTAGGAGTTTTTTCCTATGGATGAAGAAAAGAAAATCGAAAAACGATTGGAAAAAGATTTCGGATTTAAAAAGTGCGGTATCAGTAAATCTGAATCTGAAGAGAAAAGATTAATTCAAAATAAAGCCGAGGTTCAATTTAAAGCCGAATGTGATATTTCTTACGAAGAGACTTTTACATGTGAAGGACAATTCAATAAAGAAAAAGGAACTCTCAGTAAAACTAACTGCGAACAAAAGGGATAATTCTTTTTTTTATTTAAAATCTCAAGCTATTGCTTATTTAGAGCAACCCATTTGTCATATCTTTATATGATTTATAAATAAAAGGTTTATATTCGATTCTATATATTTCCTTCTTGAAACATATCTCATCCGTTTGAATCCATAAAGTTTAAACAGAATGAGATGGAACAAAAATCTTTAAAATTCTTAAAGAGTTTAATCATTAAAGAAATTCTAACCAATTAATTAACAAAAGATTCAATATTGTGAAATATAATGCCGAAAGAAGATAATAAAATGGAAAGCATCCTCACTGAAAATCGTAAATTCGACCCAGTAAAATTTAACACCGAATTTGTGAAATCAGGGATGACTTTTAAAGAATATCACACACTCTACAAAAAATCAATTGACGACATGGAAGGTTTCTGGGGTGAACAAGCTCAATCGCTCGATTGGTTTAAACCTTATGATAAAGTATGGGAATCGACCGATTTATTTCCTGGAAAGTGGTTTGTTGGAGGGAAATTAAACGTTGCATATAATTGTCTCGATCGCCATGTAAAAGCTGGAAAAGGTGATAAGATTGCGATTATCTGGGAAGCTGATGAACCAGGCCATGCGAAAAAATTTACTTACAGCGAACTGTTAAAAGAAGTCTCGAAAGTAGCGAATGGAATGAGAAAACTTGGCTTGAAAAAAGGAGACAGAGTGACTATTTGGCTGCCTATGATTCCCGAACTCGCCATAATTATGCTTGCGTGTGCTCGAATTGGCGTAATTCATTCAATCGTGTTTGGCGGATTCTCAAAAGAAGCAGTAAAAGACAGGATTGAAGACTCTGACTCTCGATTGCTCTTTACCAGCGATGAGACGGTGCGAGCAGGAAAATTTTACCCTAAAATGGCTGACGTTGCTGAAATGATTGATGATGTGCCAACCATCGAACATGTGATCGTGGTTAAGCGAACTGGAAATGAAGTCCCGCACACTAAAAAAGATATCTGGTATCATGATTTCATTGACGGAGTGAGTGAACAATGCGAACCGGAACATATGGACTCTGAAGACACGCTTTTTATCCTATACACTAGTGGAACAACAGGTAAGCCTAAGGGTGTTAATCATACCACTGCAGGATATATCTTATATACTTCTTATACTCATCGTGTCGTGTTTAATTATCAGGAAGATGATGTCTGGTATTGTACTGCAGATATTGGCTGGATCACAGGACATTCCTACATTGTATATGGACCTTTAGCTAATGGAGCAACATCCTTGATGTTTGAAAGCGTTCCAACTTACCCTGACGTAGACGATCGAGAATTTCCTTTCTCAATCGACGGATACAGGTTTTGGGACATTGTTGAACGTCATAAAGTCACGCATTTCTACACAGCCCCAACAGCAATTAGAGCACTTATGCGATATGGAGAAGCACCTGTGAATAAGCATGATATTAGTTCGCTTAAAGTGCTTGGAACTGTTGGTGAACCAATAAATCCCGAAGCATGGACGTGGTACCATCGAGTAATAGGGAAGAGCAAGTGTCCAATTGTTGATACATATTGGCAAACGGAAACAGGAGGCTTTATTATGACTCCCATCGCATCGGCAACTCCAACCAAGCCAGGTTCATGTTGTTTACCTTTCTTAGGTATCAAGCCAATCATTTTTGACCTTGAAGGAGAGGAAGTCACCGAAGCTGACGAAGGAGGTTATTTTTGTATGGCTCAACCTTGGCCAGGAATGCTTCGAGATGTTTGGAGAGATACAGAGCGATTTAAGTCAACATATCTAGAGCGTTATCCGGGTTATTACACCATTTCAAATCAATTCGATTATGGGATGAATACACCGGAGATGGTGCTCGACGCGATGATGATGGCTACTACTGGATCTTAGGACGTTTAGATGATGTTATAAAAGTTTCTGGACATCGAATCGGTACAATGGAAGTCGAAAGTGCAATTGTGTCCCATCCAAAAGTTGCAGAAGCTGCAGTAGCGCCATTCCCTCACAAGATTAAGGGTCAAGCAATATGGGCATTTGTAACAACGATGGCTGGGGTAGAGAAATCCAAAGAGTTGGAAAATGAAATTAAAATGCATGTTCGGAAAGAAATTGGCCCTGTTTTTCAGCCAGATGTCGTTCAATTTGCTGATTCACTTCCCAAAACTCGAAGTGGAAAAATAATGCGAAGAATCTTGAAAGCGATTGCTTCAGGAACGGAAATCGGGAATGTCACCACTTTAGCCGATCCATCGGTAGTGGATGATTTACTCGCTGAAAGAAAGAAAATGGATATAAAAATCGATTAAATTATTAATTTTTTTATTTTTTTTTTCCTTTTTTGATTGAAAATATATTTTCATATTTAATCTCCCTATGAATGATTCTGTTTATCATTAATTATTAATATTGCTGTTGGTAATATTTTGTGTCAACTAGTTATAGTGGTAAAGATTAGTTCGAGAGGAACAGTTATCTCAGGGTTTTTACCTCGAAAAAGATTCAAAACCTAAGATTATTCTTTTTTTAAAATTATTTTTACAATTACAAAACTCAATATAGATTCATTTTTTTGATTAAATTTTGTGGTAATTCCGATTAACCACTCAGAGAAAATTATGGAAGATTAGCTAAAATATAATCAATAAGTTCAGTATGATTATTAAAGGTGCTTTCATAATAGAAATCAGGCTGCGTTCGTACTTCTTCGCTTGCATGCCCAGTATGATCTAACCCTAATGCTGAAGTTATACAAATGACAAGTTTGCTATTCGGGAGGGCATAATAAGTTGGAAATTCCATTATGCCATCTCCACCACTTGTAGTCCCATAAATCGTTGCAAATCCAGTTTGTTTACAGAAGAGAGCAAAAGCTTCAGCAGCTGAATATACAACATTATTGGTAAGTAGGATTATTTCACCATTAAAATTAACTTCGTAAGTAGGCGTTATTATATGCTCATAGTCGTAAACTTCAAATTCGTCACTGTATACTTCTGGTGGTAAATACGCGAAGGTACCTTTTGAAACTTGATTCGTGATTCCCATCGCTTCACGGAAAGTGTTGCTATATTCATCTGTTCTATATGCTAAATAGAGTTCAAATCTTTTTTGATCTTTAATCAAAGGTTTTACAATGGCATTAATCCAAGACGCGTAATTACCTCCTGGGTTCCCCCTTATATCTATGATTAAATAATCATCATCCTCGATTTGATGATAAAAATTTATAATCTCTCCAATATATGGGTTGATATCCTCTAATACAAAATTTTTTATAAATATATAACTAGCATTCTTATCTTCCCAGATTTGAGTATCAATCATATTATCTGAATAACTATACGGAGAGAGGGAATACTTAGATATTGTTCCGAAGGTTACGTTAGTTTCATACCCAGTAGAATTTCGTATCGTAAATTTTGCGTTTTGTCCAAAATCACGAGGAGAGATCATCCATAAATAATGTTTATTCCTCTGAAAATCCCAATCAAGGTAGTCTTGATCATAGCAATCGTTCACTGCTTCATCAATAGGCTCTCCGTTAACCGCAACTACCTTTAATCCAGTTCCATAGAATTCTACCCAAGGTTCACTATCGTTTATTATATACTCACCTTTTTCATAAACAATAAGTGCTTCAAAGCTCTCATAATATTTTTTTTCAAAACAATTCTCATACAGAGGTTTCCAATAATAAGAATAATTTACAACTTCTTCAGAAAATATCTCATTGAGGGGATACAAATCTTTAAATTCAGAGTAATATTGAGGCATTAAAGCAGGGTATTCAATTTGGGTGTGTCTATTTTGGAGGGCTTGTACTGCATCAAAAAGTATACCTAAAAACTCTTCATCCGAGGTTGCATTTTTAATTCGGCTCTCATATATAGGCTTTAAATCCAACCAGTTATAGTTATGCGTCCGTTCTTTGAGCCAAATATAGGGGTAATTCTTTTCGATGAAATTATAAAAAGAATCAAAATCATCCAGCCAATCTTCTACAACCATATTTGATGGATGATTTGGGTTGTCTGTCTTATAATAAAATAAAATAAAAACTAAACTAGGAATAGTAATAATTAAGATCAGAGAAAATGAAATAATTATAGTTAGAGTTTTCTTTTTTAATTGCATTTTACATATTTTTAAAGGGTATTTTATGTGTTCAATATTAATTACTTGAAATTAGGAAATTTATAAATTTTATGAATATTCGGTAATTTTGTTAGAATATATACTTATCTTCTTTAACTTTAAAAAATTTAAGCTCTTAATCTTATATATTTTATTAAATAATTTATTGAAATTTATATTCTGATATTAAATGAAAGATGGTCCTATTCCGGTAATTGTTGGAGCATCGCAATTTACACAGCCAAAAAATTTGATTAATCGCCTTGATCCATTAAATCTTATGGTAAAAACATCTGAAAAAGCTTTTTCTTGACCTACAACCTACTCAAAAAATTTATTTATCAGATGGAGGAAACACCCCTCAAATGTTGGCTGTGAGATGCCCCATAAAGCAAATATACCAATAATAATATCGCCACCTTCAATACTTAATTCAATCCCAGCAATTGATCCTGCTCCACCGTCGAAAGCTAAAAAATGGATTAAACTCCGGAAAATTGTAATAATTGTTATAATTAGAAAAACAACTTCTGCAACTTTATATCCTTTAAAATCATTTTCTGCATTCTTAGGGAGTATTATATTTTTTAAAGTAGGCATATTTTAATTCAATTCTGTAATGTTATATATTAAACAAATTCATCAGATAATAATTTTGATGCTAAAGATTGTTGATTTTAATTTATTTATTACCTACTAAATATTATCAAAATTACTATAATGAATGTGATAAATATAACACATAAGATCGACCAGATTAATTCATCATGGTGCAATAATTGTTTCCGTTTCTCAGAGCTAATTTCTTTACCACAATTCGGGCAATGAGCAGGAATTTTCCCCCAAAAATAATTCGTAAATGGATTATGAGTTTGATAAAAGCGTTCATCGCAATAATCACATCTGGGTCGCACAAATATTTTTCCAGTCACCCTCTATTTACCTCCATAAATATTTTTAAAATGTCATTATTATAAAAATAAACTACCTATTTATTTGATTAAGATAACTATAGCCAAATTATTTTTCTCAAATAGTAAAAAAAAAATGAGAATTTTTTATGTTTATAGTTTGGGGGGGTTTTTTTCAGCCCATTCGGGATATTTCTTAGCCATAATTTCAAAGTTTTCCATTAATCGTGGCATTTTCCACTCCTTTCGCATCCCATGAACAATCGCTTCCACTTTTCCCCAAAATAAATCCCCCCATGCATCAAAGATTAAGGCTTCACTAAGAAGTTCTCTGTTCACAAGAATGCCTATAGTTTCGAAAATACCCACATAGTCATTAAATTTTTTGAATCCTTCGCTTCCCATAGGATATTTCCCTTTAAATTCGTCATAGGTCTTTATATTGAACTCATAAGCCACCCAATTAAAAGCATCCATTAAATCTTTATTCTTGGTCAATATTCCCAAAATTTGGACGAATAATGCGGCATCATCTTTTGTTGGTTTTGACATTTATGTCACCAGTACATCAATATGATTGATCTATATTTAAATATTGTATAAAAAGAATAGAAAAAAAATATTAAAATTCTGAAAGATAAAGAGGTTACACAACACTAAGAGTAACTCAATCTGATTGAAGATTTTCGTAATCATCTTCTAATTCTGTCATTAAATAGTATTCTGCCCTTAGAGTATATATACTTATTATTTGGAAAACTCTAATATATTAGACTGGAATATTAATAGATTTTTATTTATTAATTAATTATCTTCATTGAAAAAAGGGATAAGATATGAAAGACCAAAATATTGAACAATTATTGGATAATAATAAAGTAGAAGAAGTTATTGCTGAAATTTGCAATAAGGTAATAAATTATTACATCTTCCCGGAAGTAGCTGAAAAGATATCATCTTATTTATTAGATAATTTAAACAAAAGCGCTTATCAAAATATTACGGATCCAAGAGAGCTACAAAAGGTAATTACTAATGATCTTCATAAAATCTCGAACGATTTGCATTTTTATTTTGAATATAATCCAAGAATGGCTAAGGAATTAATGCTTAGAGATTATGACCAACAAGAAGATGAGTATATTGATGAGCATGAACTAAAACTTAGTTTATATGATAATTATCATATTGTAAAAGCAGAACGATTACCCGGTAATATTGGGTATATAAAAATCAATGAATTTCAACCTGCTGAATACGCAGGAGATGTAATGGTAGGAGCCCTCCAATTTTTAGCAAATACATACGCCTTGATTTTTGATGTTCGGAATAATGGTGGAGGGTATCCATCAATGGTGCAATTAATCATTAGTTATTTAGTTGGTCCAAGTTCTAAAATACTTAATACCTTTTATGAACGTAAAAAAGATAAATATTCCCAAACTTATACCTTACCTTATGTTCCTGGAAAAAGATTCTTTGAAAAACCAGTTTATGTTTTGACAAGCCGACGAACGGCATCCGCTGCTGAAGAATTTACCTACAATTTAAAGATGATGGAGCGGGCAGTTATTATTGGTGAAACTACACGAGGAGCAGCAAATCCAATTGACTACTTTCCGATTTCTGAAATGTTTGTAATATCTCTTCCTATTGGGAAACCTATAAATCCTATCTCAAATGAGAACTGGGAAGGAAAGGGAGTCTCCCCCGATTATCCAGTCCCTCAAGAGGAAGCATTAAAAAAGGCGCATTTATTAGCTCTAAATGAGATTTTTAAATCCGTTTCAGATCAGGAGAAAAAAGAGTTGTTAGAATTTGAACTTGAATATTGTAAAGCTAAATATGAGGGGATTGAGATTGATAAAAAAGCTCTAAAAGATTTCCAAGGAGAATATGAGGGCGCTAAAATAGTAATTGTTAACGATAAGATAATTTATGAAAGAAAGAATGTAAAATATCCATTGATAACAAGAGATAATAAAACATTCTTTGCAAATGAGGCAGTTAAGTTATTGTTTGAAGTAGAAAATCAAAAGAAAGTTCTTATCATTCACCAAAGAAATTTTCCAGGTAAATTAAAATTATACAAAAGGATGTAACATAAAAAAATATTAGAATACCTACAGCTTAATTTAACTGAAAACTCAATGGTTTAATTTAGTTAGATTTCAATTCACTATATTAGCATCTTTTAATATTTTCTTGTGATCAAAGGCTAACTCTATATCCTTCAATTGCTCTTTTGAAATAATTTCCACATGTTTAGAATCGTCACCACTTCTCATATGAGAGCTATCTCCAATAATAATACATTTAAAGGCTGTACTCACAACTCTACCGCGAGGATCTCTGCCCTCTTCATCATAGAAGCCTATTTTATCGACAATTTTTACATCCAGATTCGTTTCTTCCTTAACTTCTCTAATTAACGCTTTTTTTGGAGTTTCACCTTTTTCAATAAAACCCCCTGGAAGTGCATAATAATCTTGGAATGGGGGATATTTCCGCTTGATTAGAACAATCCCCTCATCTTTAGTAATAATAACACCATCAACGGCTTTCTTTATTTCGCTTTCTCTAATTTTTATTTTTGTAAATACATAATAACTAACTGTTATTAATAAAATTGCTACAATAAATAATGCAATGAGGCCGTTTAGAAAAATGGAATTTACTGCTCCTTCTTGCATTGAGAAGGTTATCATAATTAAACCCGCGAGATCTGCTAAGACTCCGGCACCAAACAATAAATTTAATAAACTCAAACCTTTTTCCGTTCGTTGTTGATTCTCCTCATTTTTCTTTTGATATAATACTTGCATGGCATCATAAATCGTATTGAATTTATCATTTACACGAGATATTATATTTGTTATTTCGAATTCATTTAAAAGATGTTTTAAGACGCTAGTATAATGTTGCCTTCTATTATAATCCAATTCATTATATATTGCACTCAACTTGGTTTGAATCAAACCTCGCAGTAAACGAAGATTTTTAATTTTACGTTCAACTATGTTTAGATCTTGAAAAACTTCTGACTGTATTTTAATAAAAAGTAAATCTAACGATTCATTTATTGATCGCAGGGCAAATAATACCGTTCTCATACGTGGGGTGGGATCTAATACAAATTTTTTCATATATGATTCAAAGAATTGTGTATAATTCTCTTCAGCCATATAGATAAAACCAGAATTTCTGTGTATGAAATGTAATTCAGATAAGCGATTTGATAAATTATTTTGGATACGAAGGTTATAGAGACTCTCAGAGTAATCTTCCCATTGACCTGAATAAATTTCTGTCCAATCACCAATAACTTTTTTATATTGTTCTATATTACTTTCAGTCCATTGAATATCTTGAGGTTTAACTTTATCTGAAGTGACAAACATATAGATTAGACTCTCTACATCTAAATAAAGCCCTCTATTTATTGGTTTTTTAGCGTAGTCTTTTAAAATATTTAAAACAATATGCGGAACTTGCTGTATTAAATTTGGTTTTAAAGATTCTTTTTTAATCGGAT
>CAYUTF010000049.1:20912-24443 GCA_964447495.1 uncultured archaeon | reverse complement strand
GCATTTAAACAAGTTATATCATGGCAAGTAAGTTAAGAAGTATTTTAAATTTATTAAGAATTAGGCAATATTATAAAAATGGGCTAATATTTGTTGGAATCTTTTTCAGTGAAAAATTATTTGACTTTTCTCTTTATCTTAACCTATTAATTGGGTTCATATTATTATGTTGTTCTTCTTCCTTCAACTATATAATAAATGATATAAGGGATATTGAAAACGATAAAATTCACTTAGAAAAAATTAAAAAAAAACCTTTAGCATCCGGGGCGATATCGAAGACATTTGCAATATTATTATTGTTTTTTTTATCATTTATTATGATCTTATCATTGATCTATTTCATTCCAAACTTAATTTTTGCTTTATCGCTAATTGCAATAATTATAACTGGACAGGTTTATAATCTCCTTTTCAAATTTTATGCTTTTATTGACATCCTTGTTCTATCTACCGGTTATTTATGGAGAACCTTAGCGGGGTGTGCTATCATTAATACATATGTATCGGCTTATTTATTTTTAGCTATATTCGAAGTGGCAATGTTTTTAAGTATAGCTAAAAGAAAAGCAGATTTAAGTTATTTAGGAAAAGATAAAGCAGTCGAACATAAGAAGGTATATGATCAATACTCTCTTAAACTTCTTGATCAATTTCATATTATTATAGCAACTTCTCTTTTCATGACCTATGCTTTATATTTAATCTTAAAATTTAATCTACTTGAACCAGAAATAGAGAATCTTTATGAATATATTACCATTTTTACTATTCCAATTTCACTGTATATTATCATGAGATATATGTATCTCACGTCTTCTAAACCAGAAATTGCAAGAAAGACAGAAAAAGCATTTTTTGATAAAGGGATAATAATAGCAGGTTTTTCTTTAATTATTATCTTATTTTGGTCATTTTACTTTGATATTTTAATTGATTTATTCTCGGTATAATCTTTTATATAGGGTAATTGGGAAATAGTGGGAACTTTATCCCACTTTAAAACAAATTGTTAATACTTTAAATACTCATAATTATGGAATAAAATGCCGAAATTTATACTCATTCGAATGGAATTCTTAATTTTATCATATTAATTTAGCTTTATCGCAAATTAAATTAGTGTAAAATAGAAAACCATAGTTTTAATTAGAAATTTTTGTCAATTCTTACAAAAAGATCTTAGACTTTAATAATAATTAATTTATTTTCATCGGATTGATCTTTTGCGATTTTGTGTTTATAACAAAAAAAAAAGAAAAAACTTATAAGTTTACAAATTGAAGAAGATATTTAACAAACAAATCTAAATAAAAATATAACTTAAATTTAAGTGATTAAAATATGGAAATGGAAAAGAAAAATGTCGCAATAATAGTTCTTGCTATAGCGTTAGCGGCTTCTGGAGTCGGTAACATTATTCTTGGTATTATTGCTGGATTTATTGAACCTTTTGCTCCTGAATCAAAAACTCTCACTTATGTCGATACTTCTACCCCTTATGTGTTGGATCCCGTAGATTGTTGGGATGCATACTCTGGATTAATAATCGAACAATGTGCTGAAACCTTATTCACCTATAATTATTCAAATAATGGTCAAAATCTTGAGCTTATACCTCTCTTAGCAACTGGCTACGTATATAATGATGCTGGTCCTCACCCCTTTTATGATATTACCTTGCGCCAAGGCATAAAATTCCACGATGGAGAAAAATGGAATGCCACTGCCTGCAAGTTCAATATGGACCGATGGGATTATTGGTTTAATCTGACTGGAGCTTGTCCTGGTGGAGAAATACTGGGATATCCCGAATACATTTACCACTTTGCCGATGGTGTTAAACCATTATTTAACAATACGGAAATCATGAGTGAATATGTAATAAGGGTTCACATGACCGCTCCTTATGTTGCGTTCATTGATTTATTGACCTATACTGCAGGATCCATGATCTCTCCAAAATATTTTGACTATGATTATACCGCACCCTTTATCCCATTTCATGGTGATATCGTTGGTACTGGTCCTTATGACTTCCTCTATTATAAAGCAGCAGAAGAAACAGTATTTGTACGTAATGAAGATTATTGGGGTAACGAACCATATTTCGCTGAGGTAAAAATAATTTATTTCGCAGACTCAGTCTCTATGAACACTGCAATGCTCAATGCTGAATATGATTTTATGGAAGGATGCCTTCCTGATAAAATTCAAGAATTCAGAGATAGCACCGTGGTTGATTATATAAACTTTACTGCGTTATACGGTGATCTGAGTAATGGATACGGATATGTCGGATTAAATAACGTAAAAATTCCACAAGACGTACGTGAAGCGCTTAACTGGGCAACTGATCAAGAATACTTGAAGTATGAAATTTTAGAAGGAGTCGTAGAACCAGCAAAGACTCCAGTTCCTGGAACCTTCCTTGGTAGCAAGCAATCATACCAATGCTTCCAGAATTTTACAAAAGCAAGAGAAATTCTCTATGCTTTTGATAATTCATTCCCTTCTGATTTAAATGATGATGTTGCTTGGCAAAATTTTGCTGCTTTAGGTACTTACAACTATTCTATCTGGAAGTATACACCTTCAACAACTTATCAGAAATATTATGAAACTTTCAAAGCCTGGTTTGCAAATATTGGTATTTTCCTTTATAAGAAGGATACATACTGGGGTACATTCATTAACAATATGAAGCAAGATCCAAACTGGTTGGACATGTGGCCAATTGGTTGGATTCCTGACTATCTTAACCCACTAAATATGTTAGCTCCCCTCTTCCATCCATTGTCCACAGCTGATTATACTCAAATGAATGATGCACAAGTAATCACATGGTTAGAAGCTGCTTTCGCAGAAACTAATGAAGCAGCGTTCGTAACTTTAATGGAAGATATACAAGATAGATTGATGCAAGTTGTCTACCCACACATTCCATTGGATTATGGTCAGTTGTTTTACATTAAAGTACCTTCACTAGTCGTGCCAAATTACAACGCTAATCAACGTTTGTATTTTGCTGACTGGTATAAAGTATAGAGTAATAAGACAATGCGATAAAATAGAAAATTAATTAATTAACTTTTTTTTTTATTCTTATGTTTTCTAAGAAATCACGAGATAAAATTAGATTTAATACCAGAGAAATTGATATCGCTCCAATTAGCTTTTTTTTTGACGTTTTTCCTCCAGAAAATTTTCATATACCTATAGTTCCTGTCCCAATGAGGATGGATAAAATTGCCAAGGGTGAAGCCACACTCATTATTTTACCCGACTTTAAGGAGATCACCTCAGAAGCAAAGAAAATGGGACTTGACTTTGATTATATTGGCTTTATAAATAATGGTTTAAAAAACCTTGTTAGCTACTCCATCTATTCCTTCCACAAAATTACGTTAGGAGAACTTCCAATAGGAAATATAAAGAAATGGTTTGATAAAACCACATCTATACGAGCTAATATTCCAGAATTCATAAATCTATTTACATTTATTAATCTAGAGTTTATTAGAGCCTTCT
>CAYUTF010000049.1:19319-20812 GCA_964447495.1 uncultured archaeon | reverse complement strand
AATAATATTAATAAAGGATCAAAAATTGGAATTTTTAAAGAAGTGGATAATGAGCTTATATTTTCCAGTATCATTTTAGATGAATTGATTGGATAAAAAATCGTGATATAAAAATGAAGTTTTCGAAAATAGAACTAGGGCGCCAAGGGAATTTCATATTTGCCTTATTATTGATTCATTTTGCATTTTTCGGCTCTTTATCAAATATCTACGAATTAAAGGATATTGGAGAAGGATTATTGTTCCTTTATCAAGTTCAATTTAATCCAAGATCTTTCATTTCATTTATTATATTATTTGTCATCGTATTCTTTATGGTTTTTCGAGAACAATTTTTTGAATATGGAATAAAAAATAGCCTATGGCTTATTCCTTTTATCATTCTTGAAAGTTGGTTTTGGTTTATTGCACTTTATCCGGATCAAATTTTAACTATTGGAACTTACTTCATTAGATTGGAAGGATATCTGACAATATTATCACTATTAGCAAATATTCTACCCGCAGCACTACTTGCTGCCTTCTTAAAAGAAAAATATAAACAATATAAAGAAATAGCATTACGTATAAAATAGAACTCATAAAGGTGGTATATATACAATGAGCTTATTAAAATATACTTTTAGACGATTATTAGCAATGATCCCCGTCTTATTCGGAGTTTTAACGCTTACGTTTATTTTTTCTCGTATGATGCCTGATGATCCCGTTATTTTATTGTTAGCAGCACGAGGTCATCCAAGTGCATCACAAGAAATGATAGATGCAATGCGCCACGAACTTGGGTTAGATTTACCCTTAATTATACAATATTTCCGTTATCTGGGAGACCTATTTACAGGAAATTGGGGAGAATCTGTAGTGTATGCACCAACTGAACCCGTATATGAATTAATTTGGAACAAGTTACCCGTTACGATCGATCTTACTGTTTTTACAATGATCATTGCCAGTTACGTAGGGATAAAGGTTGGAGTTATAGCAGCAAAGCATCGAAATAAAGCTCAAGATACAATCTTCAGAGGGATCTCATTATTTGGTGTCGCTATCCCAGTGTTCTTCTTAGGATTAATTCTGCAGTATATTTTTGCTATTAATCTTCACTGGTTACCCGCAACTGGGATAAAAACAGGAACTTACCCTAGCCCCACCAGAGTTACGGGCTTCTATCTTATAGATGCTTTAATCTCTGGGAAAATTTATTTAGTAACTGATTATCTTATTCACCTATTATTACCTGTTTTTTGTTTATCATTCATTACAATTGCAAGTATTACGCGACAAACCCGTTCATCGATGCTAGATGTACTTGAACAAGATTATATTCGAACAGCTAGAGCGAAAGGTGTTAAGGAAAAAGATGTTATTCATCGTCATGCTTTGAAGAACGCACTTATTCCGACAGTAACGGTTATTGGATTTAACTTTGCGGGGTTACTTTCGGGGGCTGTCCTTACTGAGTCTACCTTCAATTTGGGAGGTATAGGGACATT
>CAYUTF010000049.1:0-19219 GCA_964447495.1 uncultured archaeon | reverse complement strand
CTTACTATTTTAGGAATATTAATTGTACTTTTTGTGGTAACAATAGCTATCTTTCCAAATTGGATAGCTCCCTATTCTTTTGCGGAAGCCACTGATCCACTTGGAACAGATTGGTGGTCAGGACCTACGCCTGAAAATCTCCTCGGAAAAGGATCATCTGGTAATGATGTTTTATCTCGAGCCATTTTTGGAGCACGTACGTCCCTCACAATCGCTTTACCTTCCATTTTATTAAGTGTAATTGGAGGAGTAATTTTTGGAATTATTGCCGCTTACTACCGTGGTTGGGTTGATTCTATTATAATGCGAGTAGCTGACGTTTTTTTAGCATTTCCCGGATTAGTCTTAGCTCTTGTAATGATAGCTATTTTTGGAAGACGATTAGATGTAATTATGCTAGTGTATGGTTTTTTGGGCATTCCTTATTATGCGCGCTTAATAAGAGGTAATGTACTACAAGCAAGAGAACTACCTTACGTGGATGCGGCAAGAGTTTCGGGAGCAAGTAATTTGAGAATCATGTTTAGACACATACTTCCAAATGTATTTCAACCAGTGATAATCTCTTTTACTTTTGATATCGGTGGAGTTATTCTGGGATTAGCTGGTTTAGCATTTCTTGGATTTTCTGATGAAACTTTAGTAGAATGGGGAAAAGACATTTCTGACGCACGCTATCATATTAGTCAAGCACCTTTAGCCGCTTTTGCACCAGGAATAATGATCGTGATAACCGTTCTGGGATTCATGTTGGTTGGAGATGGCCTTAGAGATGCCTTAGATCCTCGATTAAAAAATCTCTGAATCAATTTAATTCAATAATTATAAAGATAAAGTGAACCAAAATAAAGACTTATAGAGAGAAACTATATGACTGAAATTGAAGAAAGTAAACAAGTTGACTCCAAACAAAAACTTGTTAAAATAGAAAATTTAAAAACTTATTTTTACACTGAGGAAGGCGTAGTTAAAGCTGTCGATGGTGTTTCTTTTGATATCTATAAAGATGAAGTACTTGGACTTGTCGGTGAAACTGGTTGCGGAAAATCTGTAACAGCACTTTCAATTTTACGCCTCGTTCGTGCACCAGGAAAAATCGTTGATGGATTAATTGAATTCGATGGTTTAAACTTATTGGAATTACCTGATAAAGAAATGCTAAAATATCGTGGAAATTTAATCACCATGATATTCCAAGATCCCTTAAATTCGTTAAATCCAGTATTAACAGTAGGAGAACAACTTGCTGAAGTTTTCCTATTGCATCAAAAAGATTTTCTTAAAAAACTTCTAGACGAAAGTTTATTGGAAAGGAAATCAAAAAAGGCAGAGAATGCACTCTTAAAAAGGAAATTAAAAAATGATGATGATTCACGATTATCTCAGACAGAAATTTTGGATTATAAGGATAAAATTAGCAATATAAAGAAAGAAACAAGCCATACACCCGTTTTAAATGATATGATTCGTGATAAATCTGCATCACTCCTTAAAGAAGTAGGTATTGCAGATGAAGTAGGAATTCTTAAAAGATATCCACATGAGTTAAGCGGGGGGATGCGACAACGCGTCATGATTGCAATGGCATTATCATGCAACCCAAAACTTTTAATTGCAGATGAACCAACAACTGCTTTAGATGTAACTATTCAAGCTCAAATTCTTGATTTAATGAAAAAGCTCAAGGAAAAATTTAAAACATCAATTCTTTTAATAACTCATGATTTGGGCATTATTGCTGATCTTTGTGACCGAGTCGCCGTTATGTATAGCGGATCTATTGTCGAATATGCATCTGTAAATGATTTGTTTAAAAATCCGCGACATCCATATACTCAAGGATTAATAGGCGCAATTCCAAGTATTGAAAAAAGAGATCAAAAATTAATCTCAATCCGCGGTATGGTTCCAAATTTAATTTATCCACCTTCGGGTTGTAGGTTTCATCCTAGATGTGATTATCGACTTGAAATTTGTGATAAAGTCCGGCCCCCTCTTAATGAAATTGGAGATCGGTATTTTGTTGCTTGTCATTTATTTGATCCAAAATATAAGGATTCCCCAAAATATAAAAAAGAATAATAATGGTGAAGGCGTAAAAAAAATGGCTGTAATAGATAAGAAATCCGTTGAAATGGATGAAAAGGAAGAAGTGATTTTATCCGTTAGAAATTTAAAAACATATTATCCAATAGTAGGCGGATTATTTAAACGAAAAATTGGATATGTAAAAGCTGTTGATGGCGTTTCATTTGATCTTAGGAAAGGAGAAACTTTAGGACTAGTTGGAGAAAGTGGATGTGGTAAAACCACAATCGGAAATACAATACTGAATTTAGTACCTCCTACTTCTGGAGAAATCTATTTTCATGATAGGAAATTAGTTCATACTCAACGATTTAAACATAAATTACGGGAAGAAAAGGAAACTCAAATAAAAACAGTCCAATTTTCGAGAGATGTCAGAAAAAAGATTCAGATGGTATTTCAAGATCCTGACTCTTCACTTAATCCACGATGGAAAATTGTTAACATCATTGGAGAACCCTTAAGAATGTTAGAAGGTCTAAAAAAGCGTACTGAAATCCGAAGAAGAGTCCTAGATCTTTTGGAAACAGTCTCAATGAAAGCTGAACATTTAGATAGATATCCTCATGAATTTTCTGGTGGCCAAAAACAAAGAATTGTCATTGCTAGAGCATTGGCATGTAATCCTGATATTATGGTATTAGATGAACCTACTTCTGCTTTAGATGTCTCTGTTCAAGCCCAGATTTTAAATCTTTTGCGGGACTTACAAAAGCAATTTAATTTAGCATATATCTTTATAACTCATGATTTAAGTGTGGTCCAACATATTGCTGATAATATAGCTGTAATGTATCTTGGGAAATTTGTTGAAACTGGACCCCTTGATGAGGTATTCTATCATCCAGTACATCCATATACTCGTGCATTATTATCTGCTAGACCAACATTCGATCCTTCATCAAAAATAGATAGAATCATTTTAGAGGGAGATGTTCCAAGCCCAATTAATCCCCCTTCGGGATGTGCATTTCATCCAAGATGTTATGAAACAGATGAACACGATAGATGTGGTATCGAAAATCCGATCAAGGTTGAATTAGGAAAAGATCATTATATGTGGTGTAGACCACTTCTAGATGAAAAAAAATCCTATAAAGATATGAAATTTATTTCAGATTAGGTTTTTAATAGATTTTTATTTTTAATTTTAAATTTATCTTTTTAAATACTTTTCATTATGATATAAACACCCTTTACATATTTATAGTAAAAAAAATAAATTATCAATTTTTTTTTAATCATAATTATGAATTCTATATCACAAATTTATATCGTTAAAACATCTCCACAAGAAGTTCTAAGTGATTATACCAAACTAATGGATTTAGCAGACTATCAAAAACACTTCTCAAAAGATGTAAAAACAATAATTAAACTCAACTTAAGCTGGTCAAAATTTTTCCCTGCATGTTCAAGTCCACCATGGCAGGTAGAGGGGGTATTAAGAACCCTAATAGATGGTGGTTTTGATCCGAAGAAAATATTTACCGCGGAAAATAGGACGGTAGTAACAAATATAGAACAAGGATTAAAAGGAAATAAATGGCAACCTATAATAAATAAATATGGGGTATGGTTCATCCCACTTACGCGCATTCCATTTGTACCATATGATTCCTTAAAATCAAAATTCCTCCAATTTAAAAACAAAAAATTATTTGCGTTAGATTCCAAAATATTTCCTGAAGGATTTAGAATTCCAAAATTTTATGTTGGAAAGCCAATAATTCACCTTCCTACAATGAAGACTCATGGTCATACGGGAGCAATAGGAGGAAGCCTTAATAAAACTCAAAGTGATATGAAACATGGAGGGATCACGTGCTCCATGAAAAATGCATTTGGAGGCTTATTAACCAAAAGAAGACATTTTTCACACCAATTTATGTCTGAAGTATTAGTAGATCTGTTAATTATTCAAAAACAAATACATCCTGAAATTTTAGCTGTTGTGGATGGTACGGTATGCGGTGATGGGGCGGGACCTCGAATCATGATTCCGCGAATTAAGAATTTTATTCTTGCAGGATATGATCAAGTTGCAGTAGATGCCGTGGTAGCAAAAATGATGGGATTCGATCCACTTCATCTTCCTGCTATAAAAATGGCTCATGATGAGGGATTAGGATGTGGAGATGTTGATCAAATCGAAATTATTGGAGAAGATGTGTCAAATATTAACTGGCATTTTAAAGTAAAAAGAAGTTTTGTAATCTGGGGTGATCAAATGGTCAGAAAAGGACCTTTACATTTCATATATCCGTTATTTAACAATGAGCTTTTCTTTTTAGGCCCTACCTTAGCTTCTAAAATTTATCATGATATGATATGGTATCCAACTATCGGTAAAAAAAGAATAAAAGAATTCTATAAATCAGAATGGGGAAATCTTTTTCAATCCTATCCTGTAAATTAAAATATAACGTAATACAATTTGAATTCAATATCTAATATATTGAATTTATAAAAGATTTCCAATTAAATCCTCATAATTATCATCGGAAGTCCCTTTTTGACCTCTAAAATGAATGAAAAATTCCGTTGATCCTCCTTTGCCTAAAATGGGAGATTTCATAATTGCTTGAGGATACAATTTATTCTTTACACTCCACTTTATTAGATCTTTTAAAATCTCATTAAGAATTTTTGAATCTTTTACAATTTTAAACTTTTGATTATCATAAAAATTTGTCTCGAAAATCGGTTTCACCAAAACGATAATATCTCCAGTAATTTTGATGAATTTCAATGCGGTTGGCAAGATATCTCTTAATGAAGAAAAAGTAATATCTATAGTGATAAGATCAACCTTCTCTGGCAAGTTGGCCAATTTACGTGCATCTACCCCTAAAAGTGCTACTACTTGTACTTTATTGCACATTAAAGAGGGATGTAAAAGATCTGTGGCTGTATCGACTGCATAAACTTTAAATGCACCATGCTTAAGGAGACAATCAGTAAAACCTCCAATTGACGCACCTATATCCGCACAGACTTTATCTTTCACCGATATTGAAAAATTATTTATAGCTTCTTCTAATTTTAAACCACCCCTTCCAACATAAGGAAATTGTTTTTTAAGTGTGATTTCATAAGAGTTATCTATCTTTTTGCTTGGTCTTTTAATAATACTATCATTAACAAATACATAACCGTTTTTAATTAACCATTTAGCCTTTGTCCTGCTTTCTACTAATCTTCGTTCAACTAATAAAAGATCTATACGCTCTTTCATGGTTTTATTTCGCTTTATATTTGATATCTCATTAATTGAAGTATTTGCATATTAAATACTTTTTATCAATACAACCCTTTATTATCGAATTTTAAATTATTAAAATGAAATTCTTTATTATCATGAATAGTATATTAAATAATTCTGTTATCTTTTCTCAAATAGTATCATTTAAAAGGAAATTTCATAATGAGGAATTACAATTTCTCTTGTATTTTTTTAAAGTGACTCGATTACACCCTATAAATATTATTATTAGAAACAGATTTCTATTTTTCATCGTTAAAAATGAAGACTATTTTAATGCTAAACGTTTTTTAAAAAATATACGACAACAGTTGAAAAATTTTAAGGTTCTTATTGTTAGAGAGGAATTGACACTTTTAAAATTAATTTTTTCATTTTTCCAAGATACTTATATTCATGATATTAAATTAGAAAGGAGATTTTCACCTGAGGAACTAGTAATTACCCTTTTTTTTATATTTGATAAAGATAGGGGTATCGCTGTCGGGAATAATGGGTTTTATATAAAAACCATAAATTATATCTTTAATAATTATGTATCTTATCGATTTTATCATCAATTAAAAACTAAACCCAAGATTAAAATTCAATGTGCACGGACATTTTTATGAATTTTATAATATTTATCACACTTTGGTAGTTCTCTTGGCAAGAATAGCCGCCAATCTTCCAATTTGGTACTTTATTGATACTTTATTCCCGAATCTTTTATAAACGATTTTTAATGAATACCCAACCAATAAATACACTAGTATGATAAAAAACCAGATATTAATTACTGTTAATTGCTTATAAAATAGAAAATACAATGCATTATGAGATATGTAAATAGTAAATGAATAAAATGAAAAATAAAAAAGTATGCTTATTCTCTTTGCTTTTCTTTTTTGAATAAATTCTTCAATAACTATGAAAACAGTGAGTAGAGAAATATCTATTCCAATTGTGTAAATCATCCATGAAAAAGTTCTATTAGTAAAAAATTGGGGAAAATTTAACAACACCCCAAATATTATCAGGGAAAATCCAATTAAGAGAAAGGGATATATAAACTTCTTTTTCAACACTTTTTTTAGCAGGTTGTTATTCTTTATTTGATAAATGTTAAAAATAAATTCACCTATAACAGTTCCAAATATAAAAAATGGAAAGAATGCAAGTATTACATCAAGATCTAATGAATGGTAAAATATATGAAACAAGATTCCATAAATATTCGCCTTTCCTTGATAAGGTAACAATAACCGCAGAAAATATTGGTTGAATATCCAAATCGCAATTCCAATAATTATCCTAAAATAAATAGATATTTTATATAGAGGCCATGCTATTAACAATGAAATCGCAATAGTCAAAAGCACAAACCAGGTCCAAATATATAAAGGATTGAACAATGCTATTGCAATACTCACATTATAAATTAAAGCTATCAACAATATCAATAGGGCTCTGAAAAAATACTCTCTTCTGATTATCTTTTTAGTATAATTCTCTGTTAATTCCGCTTTACTAAATCTTGCTCTCAATGCTATAACTGTAGAAATTCCCGCTATAAAAATAAAGGCTGAGGAACCAATAGGATCAAGCATATTAAAGATAAAATGATACAACCAAGAATCTTGATCTATTAACCACCAATTTAGCAAATGCCCTAAAAACATCCAAAAAAGTGAAATTCCTCTAAAAATGTCGATGCTGTTTAATCTTTTCATTTCTTAATATAAAATATTACTACTAAATAATTAGATTCTATTTGCTAAATATTTAGCTGATTCACTTATAAGATACTTAAGCGATGCATATTTTCCCAATTTTATATAAATTATTCGAAATAATAAAGTCCAGAGAATCATAACAGGAACGATATAAAGCCACATTTCTAATGCATTGAATATCGGCGGAAAAAGGAAATAGAGGAGATTATGAGCAAGAAATATGGTAAATGAATAATACGAATAATATTTAAGCACAGAATAATTTCTTTTTAACCTAAGATATCCTAAATCTTTAATGTACACTAAAATGATGATAAGCAATAATTCTACTCCAAAAATTAACATATGTGAGGAAAATGTCTCCTTATTAATGAAATTAGGAAACAAAAATACGATTCCAAAAATGATTAGTAATATACCTCCAATTAATCCAGGAAAAATTAACTTTTTCTTTAGAAATGGATATTGATCCTCCTCCTTTAAATTAAACGCTTCATGTAATATATCTCCAATAACAGTACCTGCCAGAAGATACGGGAAATATGCTAAAATTACATTTTGCTCTTCTACGTTATATAACAAAAAGTAAAGAATCCCAAGAAAGTCATTTTGACCACTAAAGGGTCTCAACCATACTACTATAAATTCATTTCCAATCCAGAAAGCAAAACAGACAAACATTCGAAAGCGTCTAGAAGTTTTAAGTAAAGGCCATGCCATTAAAAGTGAGATAGAAATCGTTTGGATTACATACCAGATCCAAATACCAGGAACATTCATAAAAAGGGTGGCAAAAAGATTCCAGATGAATGATATTAATAAAATAATTAATGCGCGAATAATATATTGATTTCTACTATTTTTCATACTGAAATCGTTTGATAATTGGGCTTTATATAAATTTACTTTATAAGAAATCATAGCACTCATACCCGATACAAGGAGAAATCCACCACCTCCTATCGGTGCACCTAAATTCCAGATCATCTCATATAACCAAAAGCTAGCTTTCGCTGACCACCAATACGTCATGTGTCCAAACGTCATGTAAAAAATACACAGACCACGAAAAATATCTAAAGCTCCAATCCTTTTCATAGAACCTTTTATCCCCTTATTCAATGTTAACTGAAATCATTAGAAAATATTAAACTTTTTTATTTTAATGAATTAATTGATTTTAATTCTTCAAAGGCACCCTCAAGAGTCAATTCACCATCTATCACTTTTAAAGCAATTTCTCCCAAGAAAGATTTATCATAATTGGCATTTTGATTTTTTATAGGCGCTCTATTATCCTTTCTTTTCTTATTACTCCTTAGCTGATTTAAAATATTAATATAATTTTCTTGATTGACTTCAATACCTCTTCTCAAAGCCAAAACTAAAGCAGACAATTCATCTTTAGATATTTGATGGGTTCTATTCTTTTGATTAGCCTTTATCTTTGAAGATTTAAACTCATCAATTAAAAAAATTTTCAAATTCTCTCTTCCGTCATAAATTAAATAAATCTTGTCAACTAAATTAATTGTTATCGGTAAGACGCCATTTCCCAATTTAAAAGTTAAGCTAATCAAAGTTGGGTTATTTTCTTGAAAACAATTGATGTATTGTTTAATTTTACCTAAAACTTCACTGATTTCAAAACAGCAATATGAATATAAATATAAACCATCTAAAAATATCATTAACCCTGTTTTTTTTCCAGGATCTACTGAAAACAATAATTCAGAATATTTTTCCTTATATCCGACTCTATATGCAGCAATAACTTTAATTAGGTAATGGTTAAAATCATCATTATCAGAATAAGCAAGGATAACGGAATTTTTCTCATTCTCTTGCCAATTTATTAATTCATTAGACTTAGTTAATATAATAGCGGAATATTTTGGTATAATCTTATTTACACTCAGAATTTTAAAAGGGATTTTTAATTTATTTAATTCTTTATTAATTTTATAAAAAAAAGATAAATCCTCTGTTAATATATATAAAGGTGACTTTCTCAATTTAATATTATAATTAATTATAAAATTAAAAATTTTTAATTATGTTTTTTCCACTCGATATTCTAAATAAACACTTCCAATCACCTAATCAATTTAGAGGAATCTTCTCTATCTACGGGGATTACGGTGTAGGCAAAACGATATTCTCTCTCCAAACAGCTTTATATAATTCCTCTCTAGGAAATCTGGTCATATACATATATACTAAACCTAATTTTCCCTATTCTAAAATAAACAATCTTATTCAAAATTTCGAAGAAAAAGTATTGGATAATTTACTGGTCTATTTGATATTAGATTTCAACAAATTATCTGATTTAATTTTAGATCTCGAACAAATAATCATAAAGATCATTAAAGATAAAACTACAAGTAAAATATTAATTGTAATAGATTCTTTAACCAACCTTTATCAATTAGAAATAAGAAAAAATAGCAAAAGTAAAAATTTTATTTTGAATTACCAATTAAACTTAATGCTAGCAACATTGTCCCTCTTAAATATTCAATATAAGGTTAATGTATTAATTGTGAATTATTTAAGAAGATTAAAAAACGAAAACCAGACTTTGGAGATTCAAAGTGGAGGAAAAGTAATGGATTATTGGTTGGATTATTCTTTAAAAATTGAAAGACATAAAAAGCTTAATCACCGTAAAATTCTTCTTACTAAAGATCCAGAAAAAAAGAAATTAAATCTTCTCTCTAAGCTAACAAAATTTGGTTTTGAATGAGGAAATCATAAATTATAGTGGGAAAGATTCAATAAACCCTTCTTTTCTATGACATTCAAGGTATATTTTGATGAAGATATGACTTTTGTAGAAAAAGGGTGTTTTTCAAGTAATTCTGCGACATTATCATTAAAGAATCGAGCATATATTTTACAATTTTTATTGATTTCTCGAATACGTCTAATTATTAATATCGATTCAGTGACAACCGGAATTGAGTTAAAAATAAAATCAACATTTTCTATCCCTACTTTATTTAAAATTTGATGATCTTTTGGATCACCTACAACTATATTATCTCTCCAAAATGAATAATCTTCAATAAGCTCTTCATTTTCCTCAATCAAACAAAAATTTATGTACGTTAAATTTTCCAATCTTTTCATTAATCTAGCAGTAATATTATTCATTCCTATTAATAGAATATTCTTATAATGGTTCTTAATAATCTTAGCTATTATTATTTCAGCTGTAAATTTAGAAGTAGAAATTATTTCAGCATTATATGTTTTTGAGATTAACTCTCCAATATCATCTTCAAAAACTCTACATACCAGTTTACATCTTTTATTTAGTTGTCTCACATGAGCTGTAATGACCATAAGGACTTCTAAATTATCGCTCATGATCAAAACAGCTTTAGCTTTATCTATTCCTGCATCTAAAAGCACTTCAAAGTTTAAAGCGTCGCCATTAACAACAGCTTCTTCGTTATCAATAAGATTTTGAATAATCTCTTTTTTTCTCTCAATAATTACGACACTTTCACCCTTTTCTTTTAAAAAATCTGCAATTCTTTGACCTATATGATTATATCCTATAATAACTACATGATTACTATGGCTCATGGCTAATTTTCGACAAGTATCGGCTGGATTGTATTTTCTAAATAAATCAATTGTTACGAGAGAAAACACGAGCCCAAAAATGATGAATTCTGAAAAATTTGCATAAAAGTTGCCATACATACTTGGATGATTCTTAAAAAAGAATAGTATGAAAAATGCTTCAATAAAATCATTAGTTAAAATTAAAAAAGCGATATAATTACATAAGAACCATAAAATTAGAATAATGAAAACATAGGAATTTTGAATTAATATACTTTTTAATTTAATATATATTTTTGAAGGCATAGATATCGTCAAATTGGATTATTCTTCTAATAATTAATTTTTAATAGATAATATAAATGTACACTATTAATAATATATAGTTAAAAGGAATTAATTTTCATTTTAAAATTGACTTTATTTTGAGTTTTTTCTTTAAATATTGCTAAATAACTTTCAAATACAAAAAATTTGTAAGCTATAAAGTGTTATTTACAATAAATAAGATATCATATTCGAAAAATAAAACAGAAAAAGGAGTCATTCACCTTGATTAATAAAAAAAATGAAAATATAAAATTATCACGATGGTTAGAAAAGAACTTACCTCATTATTTCCCAAATAAAGGAGATTTGATAGAGATTATTGATATTATCGCTGAAGCTACGATTCCTATCAGGGGATTATTAGAAAGAGGTATAACCTCGCGAGAAATCGAAGAACGAATGAATATCGAAAAACCTAAAAATGATAGTAAAAATCTATATAATGAGATACAAATTCATGAGGATATTTTAACTCATAGTATAATTCTAAAAGCACTTCAAGAAGGAGAAGCCAAATTTTTCTTTGTAGCTTCTGAGGAGGCTAATCCTGTCATAGGTAATGGTAAATTTGGTATTACTATTGATCCTGTTGATGGGTCCTCAAATGTTGCTGTAAATAGGACCGTAGGGACAATTGTTGGCATATATAATGAGAGAGGTCAAATGATTTGTAGTTTTTATGTTTTGTATGGAATTTTCACAAACTTAGTCTTAGCGATTAATGGAACAGTAGTAGAGTTTATACTTGACACATCCCCATATAGTATGACATTTTATCATTACATATTTTATGAGTTCAAGACATTACCAAAAAATCAAATAGGTGGAATCAGATGTCTTGGAGGAGATTCTACTAAATGGTCAAAAAAATGTAAATCTTTTGAACATCTTCTCATTGAAAATCACATAAAAGACCGATACAGTGGAAGTTTTGTTGGTGATTTGCATGCTATTATTCAATACGGAGGTGTGTATTCATATTTTCCTTGTCCTAAGCCAAAAATTCGGATTTATTATGAGTGGTTACCTTTAGCTTTTATAATAAAAACCTTAGGAGGTGAATTTTTAGCTATTGGTGATAAAGATGATGTAGACAGAATCCGAAAATTCGAAGATTTTATACTATTAACTAAGGAGAATGTTAAAACTATTCATGCTACTGAATGTGGAGGAATTGTTGGAAGTAAAAGATTAGTCGAATTGTTCTTATCAATATAAATTTTATATTTAACTAGATTTTAGAATGATGGATAATAAGATAGCTAAGAAAAGGGAAGGAACTGTAGAATTTTTTATTTATGAACAAGACTTAACCAAAATTCCTTCAAAATCCATGAATGTCTTTTATAATGAAAAAATGATTTTAAACCGAGATATCACAAGTTTAGCTATAGGCGCTTATAAAAAGTTATGGGACATATCTTCCTTTAGTTTAATTGACTCCATGGCGGCATCTGGAATAGGTTCTATTCGCTTGTTAAAGGAACATGAAGAATTGGAAAAAATATATATCAATGACATTAATCCCTTAGCAGTCGATCTCATTAAAAGAAATCTACGATTAAACAAAATTGACAGGTTAAAAGTAAAGGTTTCAAGAAAAGATGCAAATTCTCTTTTTTCTGATTTTAATAAACACTATCAGCATGATTCAGAAAGTAATTCTCAAAAAGCGGATGTTATATCTATTGATCCATTTGGAACACCAAACTGCTTTACTGATATGGCTTTTAAAGCAATTAAAAAAGAAAATGGTTTATTATGCATAACTGCCACTGATACAGCAGTATTGTTTGGTGTAAAACCAAAAGTGTGTATCCGTAAATATATGTCAACTCCCTTGCATACAGACTATTGTAAAGAGATTGGAGCAAGAATCTTGGTTTATTTCATATCCCGATTGGCAAACATAAATACATTAGGTGTGATCCCTTTGCTGAGCTTTTATTCGAACCATTTTTTAAGAATTTTTCTACTTTCATTAAAAAGTAAAAAAAAAATCAATGATAATTTTTTAAACTATGGTTATATTTTGCATTGTAATAATTGTGGTTATCGTTCTGAATTTTCTGATAATATTGTGCAGATACCTCATTATTGTCCTTTATGTAAAGGTTCTAAAACCCTAGTTTATTCGGGACCTCTTTGGATAGGCAAACTACATGACGAAAAATTCTTAAAAGAAATACTTTCTATAAATAGCGTTACAACACATCTAAATAAGAAAACAATAGATAAAAAAATCGGATATGCATTAGATGAGATTCATATGCCACCTTATTACTATAATATCCATAACTTATGTGAAGAATTAAAATTAAAATCCGTTCCAAAAGTAAATGATATTATCAATGCTATTAGAAAAAAAACTTTAAAGGCATCAAGAACACATTTTGATTACTTATCTATTAAAACTGATATGGCAATCTCAGACTTAAAAAATTTATTAATTAAACTTACAAAAAGCACCTAATCGGCTTCTAATTATGGATAAAGACACTAATAGTCATAAATCAGAAGAGTATTATAAGAAAGCAAAAAAAGAAGGATATAGGGCTCGTTCCGCTTATAAACTTTTAGACATCCAAAAGAAATATAATATTTTCAAAAGAGCTTTTTTTATTTTAGACATTGGAAGTGCACCAGGTTCATGGCTACAAGTTGCAAAGAAATTTGCAGAAGAAAATCTAATTAAATATCAAGATGGTTATTATCATCGAAATAATTATATGATTTTAGGGGTTGATATTAAGAAAGTAAGCCCAATTGAAGGCGTGGATCTTATACGAATGGATATTACTAATCCCGTCTTTATAGAAGAGATTAAACAATTTCTTAAAGGGGGAAAATTTGATCTTATTCTCTCAGATGCAAGTATCAAAAAATCTGGTAATAAATTTACTGATCAAGTTCAACAAGTTAATCTTTGCTTAAAGATAATTGAAACAACAAATTTTTTAAAAGATAAAGGAAATTTAGTAATTAAACTCTTCCAAGGAGAGGATTTTAGAAGATTCTATCAAATAATGAAAAAGAAATTTCTTTTTGTCAAAAGTTACAAACCAACTGCTTCAAGCAAAAAGAGTAATGAAATTTATGTTATTGGGATTAAAAAAAAATGAATTATTCAACTGATTCTGATTCTATTTCATCAAAATTAATCAAATATTTCTTTCCTTCTAATGAAGCATCAATCCACTGGGTTAACCAAACACAAATATGCGGATTTAGATTGTCCATATTAGTTTCATTGCATTTGCTTGAAAAAGGACAAATTAGACAGGGTTGATAGGAAAAAATTTCTAATATAAAATTTTTATCTGATTTATCAATCTTTATCTCTTTCACATCGATATCGATCTCTTCAATAATAGAAATTAATTTTGTCCATGATGCTTCAATTAATTCACGAGTTACTTTTATTTTTGACTGTAGTGATAAAATATCAATTATATTATCTAACTCACTCCGGTTTTTACCTGTTTTTGCCATTAACTCTTTAAAATAAATTTTCTTCTGTTTTCTGATAATTTCTAATATACTTTTTTCGTCTTTTTTAAGATTTCGACTGAAATCTTTTTTCCGTTCCTCAATTCTCTCAATTCTTCTTTCGGATTCTGACTTATCAGATTCTTCGCTACCTTCTATTCTTTCTTTCACTTTACATTTATGACGGCTGAGGTATGCAAATGATTTACCGCAATAAGGACAGACTTCTTTTTTTTTTTTAGCCATTGTTATGAAGGTTGTAATATTTTTTCTAAAATAAAGACATCATTGAAAATATAATATAATTGAAATTTTATGATTAATTTCAAATTAATTTTTCGAATTACAATTTATTTCATATAAATATATTATTGTGAGTTTCTTTTTATTAGTTAATAATATTATTATTTTAAATAATGAGAGAATTATCACAGTTCACTAAAATCAATAAAAATCAAATATTTTCGTCTGATAAAATTAAAGAAGGCATTCAAAAAGAAGCGCTTACCAAAATTCATTTAAGCACAGGATCTAAAAATTTTGATAATGTTTTAGGAAAAGGATTTCGTTCAAATACCATATATTTAGTTTTTGGCTCAAATAGGACGGGAAAAACTCAATTATGTCACCAGTTATGTATTCAAGCATATATAAGTGGTTTAAGTATAATATATATTGATACCGAAAATACATTTCGGCCAGAACGGATAAGACAGTTAGCAAATGCTCAAAAAATTAAATTTGAGGAAGTTCTAAAGAATATTTTAGTGTCTAAAATAATGAGTAACAACGCATTATTATTAAAATTAAATGATATTAAAGAAACTATAAAAAAACAAAAGATAAAGATATTGCTCATCGATTCAATTAATAATTATTATCGTTTAGAGCAAGGTGACCCTAATTTCTCTTTTGATAAGGCTAAATCAACCTTTTTAAAAATATTGGATAAATTGAATTCACTTACTAGAGAACTAAACCTAATTACAATAGTCACAGCTCAAATATCTCCCAATTTTAATAGTAATGATATTATTCAAGAAAAACCTGTTGGAAATCAATTTTTAAATCAATATATCTCCGAATACCTTTATTTAAGCTATAAGGAAAAAGATTTTGGATTTGTACATTTAGTAAACTCATTATATCTTCCAGAAAAAAAAATTCTCTATAGATTGACGAATAAAGGTATAGAAGATTATAAAATTTGATTCTATAGCTATTTAAACACTTTTAAAAATTGTTTTAAAGTTATATTTTCATAATTCTTTGATGGTTTTTTTGAATTAACATAATAAATATCATTCTTTATTTGATTTTTTAGCCAATCGATAAGTTCTGCAGCATAAATTAGTTTCTTCTGTTTTATAGGATCTGCCTTATGTTTCTTCTGAAGTCCAATTTTACTATACATACCTACTAAATTAAAAAAATCCATACCAATAAGATACAACTTTTGGGTAGGTAATAATAATGCCCTCAAGAAAAATAAGATTCTATCTCCATCAGTAAAGCCCCCTGGATTTAGTATGTTCTCATTAGGCTCAACTTGAGTAGTAAATATAATTTTCTCAAATTCAATAATCTCTTTTTCAAACCATTTAATTCTCTCTAAATTATCTCCATGGGCGTGGACTATCATATAATTTGGATATTTGAATTCATTTTTAGTAATTCCGTCTAAATCACTAAATATGGCACAAGTTGCTATATGCTTTTCTCTTAATAATCTTGATGCACCATCAGCAGCAATATTTAGGATTTTTTGCTCATTTAAATTTACCCCATTTTTTAAAAGGTACAATATGGTTCTTTCTAATGATGGTCCACATCCATAGATTAAAATAATACTCTTTTTTGATAAATCATTTTTAAATAAAGAAAGGATAGTATCAAGATCCCAATTTTCTTTCTCACTAATAATTGATGATATGTAATCACGTGCTTTACAATCTTTTTGATACTCAAAATTAAAATCTTGTATAATTTTATTATACCACACTTTAAACTCATCATAGAAATTTATCTCTTTCCTTATCAAAATGAATAATTCCACTCTTTTTTTCTATAAAAAATATTAATCAATGAAAAAATTTTAAATCTATTATAAAATTAAATAAAACTAACAATTAATTCAATATTATTAAATTGTAAAAATTAAAATAAAAAAAGTGAATAAAAGAATGGGATCACCTGGAAATTTATTTTATACAAAAACTCATCAATGGTTTGACCCTTCTTCGGGTAAAGTTGGAATTACCGCTTTTGCTGCTGAAGCACTCGGTGAAATTTCATTTGTTGACGTAGATGCACTTAAAGGTGCTGAACTTACTCAAGTGAAAATGGATGGTGATGAGCCATCATCAGATCCAATTGATGCGACAGTCGAATCTAGTAAAGCTGTTGGAGATATTTATAGTCCGGTATCAGGAACTGTAAAAGAAGTGAATGGAGATTTAATGGATGAACCAGAAAAACTTAATGAAGCTCCATTTAAAACATGGCTCTATGTAATTGCACCATCAAACTGGGATAAAGAAAAAGCTAATTTACTTTCTGCAGCAGACTATGATGCTTTTTGTGAAACACAAAAATAATTGATACCTTTTGAAATATTTTATAGATATATCACAAATTTTTCTTTTTTTTTATTACTCATAGATACTTATGAAGAATACAAATATATTCAAATTAGGTTTTATTATCAACCCGATTTCGGGAATGGGCGGTTCAGTGGGGCTAAAAGGAACTGACGGTCGTGAGGTTCTTAAAAAAGCAATAGATTTGGGGGGAAAACCTAATGCTCCTCATAGAGCAATGGAATTTCTTAAAGGACTTAATGGATTAAAATCTAAAATAAAGTTTTTAACTTGCCCTGGCTATATGGGTGAGAATGTTCTCAATGAGTCTGAATTTTGTCATGAAATCATCACAGATAATGTTTTCAAAAACATTCATGGAATTTATGATACCAATGCGGAACACACTAAGAAAGCAGCAAAAATCATGAAGGATGTGGAGGACTTAAGGCTTATCATATTTGTTGGAGGAGATGGAACGGCACGAGATATATTAGATGCTGTAGGTGATATGAAACCTTGCTTAGGTATACCTTCAGGTGTAAAAATTTATTCAGGTGTATTTTCATTAAGTCCAGCCGCAGCATCTTCAACAGTATTGCAATTCTTATGGGATGAATTACCCTTAATCAAATCTGAAGTCTTAGATATAAATGAAGAAGCCTATAGAAAGGGGAAATTTATCTCTAAATTATATGGTTATCTATTGACACCACATTCACCCGAATATTCCCAATATTCGAAATTGAGCTCACCTGATACTGATCAAAGCAATCAAGATAGAATTGCGGATAAAATTATAGAAGATCTTGAAGAAAATGTGTATTATTTATTAGGTCCAGGTACTACTGTGAAGGCTATAACAGATAAATTAAATCTAAGAAAAACGTTATTAGGTGTAGATTTACTTTATAATAAACAAATAGTAGCTTATGACTTAAATGAACACCAAATTTTAGGTTATATTAAACAAGGAACGACAAAGATCATAGTTTCATTAATTGGAAGGCAAGGATTTCTATTTGGAAGGGGAAATCTTCAATTTACCCCAAAAATCCTTAAGCTTATACCATCAAGTAATATTATCATAATCGCTACTAAATTTAAACTCGCAAGCATTCCTAATCAATGTTTACGGATTGATTCTAGAGATGCTAAATTAGATATTGAGATGAGAGGATTATATAAAGCAATTACCGATTATGATGAAATTAGGATTATTGAATTAAAATAATTCTACAATGAAATAAAAAAAATTAAACATTAAACAAGGTTTCTCCTAATTTAATAGTAATCATTGCTTGTAAAGCAACAAATGAAACAAGAATTAAAATTATTCCTATTACAAGAATTCTTATTGCAATTTTCTTATTATAAACATATTTAGAGGCTTGATATAACATAATGAATCCTAATGAACATAAAAATATGAATATCGATGCAACGATACTCTCAATGATAAAAGCATCGTGTATATCTGGATAAAGTAAAACTGGATCACCTTGTTGATTTGCACCAATGGCAATTGGGTCTCTATAAATTATATACACTATCCCTGTTTGAAGTAAAAATAGCACCACATAAATGATGATTATAGCTAAAGATTTACCTGGTAAAGGCATATCCATTTTTGGTAATTTAACTTTTGGATAAACAACTTTTGGTTTTCTTATTGCCTTTCCAAAAATCCAAGGTGTTCTAACTCTTAATTTTTCAAAAACTGTTTCTGATCCAATTATATCATCATTTTCTGTTTTTCTTTTTAGATTAGTTTGTTTTTGCATAGTAAAAATCGTAATTTTTTTTTCTTAATGTTATAAATGTTTTTCACATTAAAATTTTTTTTTTCATGTATATAACTTTTCAAAATATTTATTCTAATTTTTTTAATAAGTTAATTAATAAATACCATATTTTTTCAACACTTTTTATCCTTAACCTTTCATCAGGTGAATGTCCTCCCTTTATATCGGGTCCAAAAGACATAACTTCCATTTCTGGAAAATAATCACTAAAGTATGCACATTCTAAGCCAGCATGAATCACTTGAATTGCTACCTCTTGATTGAATAAATCCTTATAAACTTCTTTAGCAATCTGATTTAATTGTGCATCAAATTTAGGAGGCCAACTGGGATACTTTACATATTTATACGTTTCATATTCTAAATTTG
>CAYUTF010000048.1:0-24520 GCA_964447495.1 uncultured archaeon | reverse complement strand
GGTGTCTTATATGGGATGCATCCTTCTTTAATGCATACTTCTGTAATCTCTGTTAAGAGCTTATGGACTTTTTCATCCTCTTGGAATTTCTTATATCGAATTATTGGTCGAAAAATTCCATAGTGGGAATATTTCATAATCTTCATGTAAATAAAGGGAGGCAGTTTATATTTTAAAAATAATGCATTAACTTTTGGTATCAATTCTTCTATTTTATGAGTTGGAGCATAAGATCCGAACCAAGTCAACCCTGAATATTCTACTAAAGAGAGTAATGCAGCAGGTAAATCAAGATAACATCTTACTCTTAAGTTGAATAACTTGGAAAATTCGTCCACATCGGCTAAAATTACTTTAATTCCTTGATCTTTTAACTTGTTAATTGTAAGGTCTAAGATTTCTTTTTTAGCTCTCATTTGGTTTTCTGTTTTTGCTGATATCGGAAATAGTGCTGCAAAATCGGGCTCCCCCTCTTTCTTGATTGGTTCAGGGAGCTCAACAGTCATCTTAATAACTTCTATGCTAACAGCAGAAATGTCATCTACAACTTCTGTTCTTCCTACTTCTCTCATTACAGCGGCAATATCAGTTAATCCAAAGACTACTGCTAAGTAAGTTTTCTTTATTGGAGGATTCGGCCATAATTGTACAGCACATTTTGTTACTAACCCCGTCATCCCTTGCCAATTAATGAATAAACCCATTAAATCAGGCATTGGATATCGAGACCACCAACTATCCTTATCCGATTTATCCTCTCCGTAAAAACAGCTTCCAATTCTCGCTATCGTTCCATCAGCAGTGATAACTTCTAAACCATTTATTGAATCTCCCATTGAGCCTAGTTTGCACGACATATTATTCATCCCACTTAAAATTGCATTTCCAACTACACCTGCATAGGGAGGTGCGAAAGGATAACTATAGCGTAAATGAGGATAATTTTCCTCCAAATGTTTTTGTAGTTGTCCGAAGGTAACTCCTGGTTCTAGTAGGGCATACATCATATTTTCATTAACATGTAAAATCATATTCATCTTTTTCCCAAAATCAACAATGATCCCTCCATTTTCAGGTATAGTAAGACCTCCAACATTATTTCCTGAAATATAAGGAACAATAGGAAGAGCATTTGTATTACAGAAATTCACTAATTTAACCAATTGATCAACATTTTCAGGAAGTACTATAAAATCAGGCATATGAGCCTCACACTCTGTCATATCATAAGAGTATGGGTAAAGATCTACTGCTTTTTTAGTAACACTTTCTGAACCAAAAATTGCTATTAAAGTTTCTTCTACTTCTTCCTTGCTAACTTTCTCGTAAATATTTCTTTGTTTTGTTTCAGTCATTTAAACTCTTTTCACCTCGTTCTCCTATTCTGTTCAAAATAATTAGTATTAGGATTCTCTGCGACCATTTTCATAGTTTTTAAAACGATTTTCATAAACTTAAGTAATGTGCCAATTCTTATTATTCCTTTAATCTTTAACCTGCCTTTTAACACCGCAGAAATCGGACCTATCCTTGAATTTGCCAAATCTAATAGGGTCTTCAAATCCATCTTTATCCTTAAATGGATTTTTTTATCAAAATCTTTTGTTTTAAACTTAATCTGGTTTCCTTTAAAAATAATTTCTACAGGATAAAAATCTTGAACTTCAATTATGATGTTTTTATCCCAATCTAAAACCAGATTCACAAAATCTTGCTCCTCTTTTCTATAACTCAAGATATTATTGAGTGAAATAGACAAAAGATCTTCTCCTTTTTGAATCGATAACATGATAAGTCAATTCTTATTTGATTTATAATAATATAAGATTAATTTTGAGTTCAATCAATAAATAATTAATCGTTTATGAAATTCTTATATCTATATGATATAACGTAAAATTTCATATCTCTTCTAATCATAATCAAATTATTATAATTTTGATTAATATTGCAAGCTGAAGTTATTTTTAAAAAAGAATATGATGGATAAAAATATCCTGAGGAACATCCGAAATTTTATCAATGAAGAAGCAGAAAGGGGTAAAAATGTAAGTATTCATCATTACCCAGATCATGATATCGAATATTTTCGAAATTTTGATATCAAGATTCAATTAAATGAATTTAAGGATGTTGTTCTTCAAGAAGAAACTGGTCTTGAACTTGGTGGGACAAATAAAAAGTCATTTCTATTAATTTATCCTTTAAAAGAAGAGAAGCTAATCGAAGATGGAAAAATCACACTAATTGGCAAAGAAATGAATACTTTTCAGAACCTTACTGTTGACTTTGGCATTTTTATATTAATTGGTATTAATGAAGTCCCTGAAAAGGAATTAGAGAATTTGTCTTCTTTCACGTTCATATCCAATAGTATTGAAGGGTTTTCTATCCGCTCAATTCCTCGTAGATTTTGGTGTCGAATCAGTTCAGATTTACTAAATAAAGGATTTTCATTCCAATTCTTTGGAAATGCAATATGTTATCTATATAAAAAGAAATTTAAAGATTTCATAAATTCTATAGAAGTTCTTTTCATTTGCTCACATTCTGATTCGATTGAAAAATTTATTAAGATATCTGCTGAATTCACCTTAAAATTAAAAGAGAAATGGTTAAAGAAGATAGAAAGTTGGAAAAAACGAATTGATTGTGATTATGAATGGGGATGTGAGATTTGTCCATATCAAGTAGAATGTTATGAAATTAAGAAAGTATTAACAGCACGAGAAAAAAAAGAATAGATCCAATACCATGCTAAAAAGAATTAGACCTCTAACGATAGCAATACTAGGAAAAGGGGGTGTAGGAAAAACAATCCTAACAGTCCTTATGGCAAAATCTATTTCAACAGATTATAATTATAAATTACTTCTAATTGATGCTGATCCAACATACCCTCATCTTAGTAAAATGGTTAAATTGATTCCAGAAAAAAGTATTGAAGATTTGAGAGCTGATTTAGTAAATACTGTATTAAATAAACAAGATTCAGCAGATAATATCGCTGAAAGTATCGATTTTAAAGTATATAATGCAATTGTCGAGAGCAAACAATTCAGCTTATTTTCTATTGGTCAACCTGAAGGACCCGGGTGCTTTTGTCCTTCTAACACAATTTTAAGAAAAGTAATTGAATCTATCTCAAAAGATTTCGATATTATTCTTATTGATTGCGAGGCAGGTCTTGAGATAGTAAATAGATTAGTAATCCAATCTGTAGATATAATTTTAATAGTTAGTGATATCTCTATTCGGGGGATTGATACCGCAGAAGCGATCAGAAAAAGCGCTGAAAAATTTACAAAATATAAAAGAATGGGAATTATCATTAATAAAGTGAAAGGAGATATCTCGAGTATCTTAAAGAAATTAGAAAGTTTACATTTCAATTTGATGGGTATTATTCCTGAAGATATTAAGGTAATAGAATTTGATTTAAACGGAAAACCACTAATAGACTTACCATTAGAGTCAGAAAGTTATATTAAAGTTCAAAAATTAGTCAAAACTTTATTAAAGTAGACTTTAAATTAATTATGGAAATAACCCTCTTAATTCATGCGTTTTTGCCACTTTTGAAATAGCAATCATATACGCCGCATTCCTTAGAGAAATATTTTTTTTTCGTGATAGATTCCACACTTCTTCAAATGCCTCAAGCATAATTCGCTTCATTTCTCTATACACGCGCTCAAGAGTCCAAAAATAGGCATGAATATCTTGAATATATTCAAAATACGCCACACAAGCCGATCCGCTATTAGCAAGAATATCTGGTATTACAATTATACCTCTTTCTTCAAGTATTTTATCAGCTTTGCTGGTAACTGGTCCATCAGCGCCTTCTATAATTATTTTACAGTCTATATTTTGAACATTTTTACTGGTTATTTGATTTTCTATGGCAGCTGGAATGAGAATATCGCATTTAATTTTAAATAGTTCTTCATTGCTAATCTGTTGATATTTGTTTTCATTATATTCTTCTAAAGGTTTTCCTTCTTTTTTTTTCCATTCTAAAAGTGTATCGATATTTAATCCCTGTTCAGAGTAGATTCCACCGATAGATTCCGTAATTGCAACTATTTTACATCCGAAATCATAGAGTAACTTGGCTATAACACTTCCTACTTTTCCAAAACCTTGGATACATACAGAGAAGGATTTAAGATCAAAATTATATTTCTCACATATTGCTTGAAGGATATAATATATTCCTGTTCCGCTCGCTTCATTGCTTCCAACAGTTCCTCCGATTTCCATTGGCTTTCCTGTAACTACTCCTGGAACACTTCTTCCCTTCTGCATCGAATATACATCCATGATCCAGGCCATTGTTTGTTCGTTTGTATTCAAATCTGGAGAGAGAATATCTATATCAGGACCTATAATATTTAAAACTTCAGCAGTATATCTTCTGGTGAGCTTTTCTAATTCCTCTACTGAGATTTTTTTAACATCAACTCTTACTCCTCCTTTAGAACCGCCGAGAGGAAGCCCTAATAACGCATTTCTAAAGGTCATTAAGAAAGCTAAAGCTTTTACATCATCGAGATTTAGATCAGGAGCAAAACGAACCCCACCTCTCGCTGGACCACGTAATGTTGAATGATGGACTCTATACCCCTCAAAAACTTCAAGTGAACCATCATCCATAATGATTGGTATTGATACGATTAAAACTCTTTCTACTCGCTTTAAATATTCGATTGTATTTGGATGCAATCCAAGGAGATGTGCCGCGATCTCAAGTTGTTTTTTACGAGTCTCATACGGATTTGGTCGGGGTAGCAATTTCTCTCACCTAAGAATCCTCAACAATGAATTATTTTATTTGGTATTTATATTTTTGAAAAAATCATGTAAAAGAACATTTTATACTTTTTAAATCATCCCTTATAAATTAATTAAACAATATTCAACAAATTTCAAAGCATCTAAAGCGCATCCACTAGAATCTAACCCTCCGAGTTCGTTAATTAGGGTTTGGTCTATATTGTTTCCAAAGAGCCATAGATCTTTTAAGCTCATTAACGATTCCAACCCGATAATCTTTGAAATCTTGTTATTTCCTAAATCCAATGTCTCTAAATGCTGCAACGTTTCAAGACCTTTTATCACTTTTATCTTATTCCCAGAAAGAAAGAGTTTATTTAAATTAGTTAAGGAATATAACCCTTTTATTTCGTCAATCTGATTATCTTTCAGGTTCAAAACTTGAATGTTTTTACAATTTTCTAAACCCTCTATATCTTTAATTTTATTAGAAGTAATCCATAACGTTTCAAGATTATCGAGGGAGCCAAGATTTTCAACTATACTTATCTTATTATCATTTAGATATAATTCTTTAAGATTTTCCAATTTATCTAAGCCCTTTATAGCCAATATTGCATTTCCTGCAAGGTTTAACACTTTCAGTTTCGTCAAATTCTCTAAACCTTCTATATCTTTTAGTTGATTTCCTGCGATCCATAATACTTCTAAATTTTTCAAGGAATCTAATCCACTTATCTCTGTAATTTGATTCCATGAAATATCCAACTTTTCGAGATAGTGTAACTTCTCTAACCCTTCTAATTTGATAATTTGATTAGCTCGTAGATACAGCTCTTTTAAATTAGTAAGATTTGCTAAACCTGAAATTTCTTTAATTTGGTTTGAAGCGAGATGTAATATTTCAAGATTCTCTAATTCATCTAACCCCGACACATTTTCTATATTATTATTACCTAAGTTTAATATCTTTAACCGTTTTAGATGATCTAATCCTTTTATCTCAGAAATATTATTTGAACTTAGCTCTAGATGCTTTACATCTATCTGGTCGAAATTAAGAATATCAGATATGTTATCAATTTCTAATAATCCCAAATCCAAGAAATCATCTTCAATCTCAATAATCTCACCCTTTACTTCCACAGATTTCAATAATTTCACCTTAGTATGTCGGGTTGATTAATATAAAAAAGCTCTCAGAATTATATTTAATTCTTTAAAATATATAATTTACCTTTACACTTGATACGCATTATAATTTCTTTACACTATAATCAAACTTTATTCTATAGATCTAAAGTTTATAATGTGTGCTTATCTACTCTATATGAAACTAAATGATTGTATGCATAAATTGTAGAAATATTGTTGATAAAGAAAAAGAAGGATATTACTTTTGTACAACTTGTAAGAAAATCACGCACTTCTTTTCATTTCGATTTAAATGATAAACCACGACCACAAAATACCCAGCAAGTTTTTAGAATGATTCATACATAAAAATTCTAGATGTATGTTGACAAACCTCGCAAGGTAAAAACTTATCTATTTTTAAGAAAGTCCCTACTATTTTTCTTCATGACCGATGCTTTATATATGGATGACGCCTATTTGCAAAAATGGGACGCAAAAGTAGTGTCTGTCAATGATGATAAGTATATTATCCTTGATCAAACTGCTTTCTACCCAAAAGGAGGAGGCCAACCATGTGATGAGGGTATTATTAGAAGAGGCGAAGATATGTTTAAAGTCGTATATGTCGGTAAATTTTCTGGAAAGATTAGTCACGAAGTCGAGAAAGCTGGTTTAAAAGTAGGGGATTCCGTTTCTTGTGAGCTTGATTGGGAAAGGAGATATAAATACATGCGCTATCATACTGCATCTCACCTTCTTTCAAATATTTTATATAGAAAAGCAAATGCCAAAATTACAGGCAATCAAATTGAGTTAGATAAAACCCGAATGGATTTTTCGATGAACGACTACTCTCCAGAGAAATTAAGCGCGTTTGTTGATGAAGCGAATGAAATAATTAAGAAAAATTTACCTATTACCATTGATTATATGTCAAGAGAGGAGGTTATAGGTAAACCTGAGCTAGCAAGACTAGCAATAGGATTACCAAAGAATGTAAATAGATTTCGCATCGTGAAAATAGGAGAGCTTGATGAACAAGTCGATGCGGGGACACATATAAAAACTTTAATCGAAATAGGTCAAATCGAGTTAATAAAGACCGTTAATAAAGGTAAAGATAATCGAAGAATGTATTTTGTAATTAAAAATATCAAATAAAATAAACTTTCTTTAGTTTTTCTATCTTCGTTTACGAAGATAAATCATATTTAATTCATATATTTAAAATTAATAAACATAAATTATGAAAGTTATAGTAATTGGTTCAGGATTATCGGGACTAACTGCAACAGCTCTCCTAGCAAAGAAAGGGCATGAAATCAAGCTTTTCGAACAATATAAAGAGATTGGTGGTGTCACGTCAACTTTAGAAAAAGATGGCTTTAAATGGGATTGGGGTCAGATGTTGGTACCAGAACTTGGGGAAGGTGAGCCTGCAAGAAAAATCCTGGAAAAGTTAGAAGTCTCAGATATGGTAAAAGTGGTTAGGGGATATCGTGAGAATTTCTTTCCCGATTTCAGAATTCAACGACCCAAGGAATATCAAGGGATTTCATGGAGGAAGCAATATTTAAAAACCTTGTTTCCCGAGGATGTTGAAGGTCTAGATAAATATTACGAAATTTATGAAAGAATACATGATATTTCCGCGCTTTCCAGCAAACCAAGCTTGCTTTCAAAAATTAAACTGCTATTTACATTTTTACCTATCATGGGAAAAAAGGAGTGGAGTGCTGAACAGCTTATGAATTATTGTTTTCAAAATAAGAAGTTGCAAGCGGTCTATACTGCGATTTTAGCAGATTATGTAGCATCACCTCAGGCTTTTCCGGGTTTAATCCTCCCCTTGATTAATTCAGAATCCCAATATGATGAAAGAGTCCCCCTTAAGTATGGAAAACATCAACCAAGACCATCTTGGCATTTTATTGTTGGAGGTTGTATCTCTTTAGTAAACGCGCTTGCTGATGCATGTATTAAAAATGGGGGAGAAATTATCACAAATACAGCTATAACGAAAATAAGACTCAAAGACGGTAAAGTGACTGGAGTAATCACCGATAAAGGGACTGAATATGATGCGGATATTGTTATTGCTAGCGGAGGAGCTAGAGAACTCTTTTTAAACCTCGTAGGGAAAGATTATCTTCCTGAAGATTTTATAAAAACCTATGTAAATGACTTATTTACAACGGAATCGGTATTTATGGTTCATTTAGGAGTGGATTATGATCCTTCCGTATATCAAAATGGTGCGGCACTCTGCTATTATTATCTTACCTATGATATCGATGAAAGTATTAAAGAATGTCAAAATAGGATTTATCATGAAGGAAAAGATGGGTTTCTAGTCTATATACCCTCTGTTTTTTCCCCAGATATGGCACCTCAAGGGCATCATGCTATTACGATCTATACAATTGCTCCAAATGAGCCTGTTAATGGAGACTGGGATGAAAAGAAGGAGGAATGGGCAGAAAAGTTATTAGATATTGCTGAAGAACACTTAACCGGGTTAAGAGAACATGAAAAAACAAGATTAATCCTCACTCCGAACGATTTTAAAAAACGTACATATTTAGCCCATCATGCCTTTGGAGGAACAGTGCCCCATCTTAAAATACCTCCCCCTCAACATGAAACACCAATTAAAGGTTTGTGGTTCATTGGAGCTCAATCAGAAACATATGGAGGGGTTACCGGAGTCATGATAGGAGCTGAAAACGTGGTTAATAGAATCAGTAAAACTACTGGCTCAAAAAAGGCAAAACCAACTATCTATGTGTCATAAAAAGATTTAATATTTATTTTATATATTGAAACCATCATCAACTGCTTCCCATTCCTGTTCTGCTTGATCAAATCGTTTCTTTTCCACTTCCTTCTTTACTTTCTTGCGTTCTTTACGTTCCTTTTTACTGGGCTGACTATCATAGCGTCTAATATAGATTTTCTCATATTTCTTTATGAGTTCTTCTATATCTTTTACTTGTCCTAACTTATCTTGTAAGCCATCTTCGAAAAACCAATTTTTCTTATACTTTTTCGCAGGTATTCCCACATAAATATAATCATCTTCAAGCTGTTGATCAACTATCGTAACGGAATTTGATGCAAGAACACTTCTTTTTCCAATGTGAGTCCCAGGCGAAATAATTGCATGGGAACCTATATGAACATCATCCTCTATAATGGTTTTTTTAATGATGAGGAGATTTCCGATAATTACCGCGGATTGGACTATTGCTCCTTGACCTACGACCACATTCTTTCCAAATTCAATGAATTCTGTATCCACCCATCCCTCAAAGAGTGAATTTCTTAGCTTTGTTTTCACTCCAAATACCTTAAAACATATATTATCTAAGAAGGGAAAAGGAAATTTATGTGCGACCAAAAATGGCCATTTTCGAATGGTATTTCTTAAACTCCAGTATCTATAGTCTTTATCTGCAGGATGTCTTAAAAATACCCCCACTTTAGGTTTATGAATTACATTCACAATAATTAGTGCTATTTTGGCAAAAAAAATGGCAGAAAAAACCAGACTTATATATAACCCAAAAAATAATAACGGAAGGAACGTATAAAAATGAATTGGTCTGTCATAATTCCATAGAAAATGCCAATAGATCCAGAATTCGAGCATTAAAGGAATGATACTTGCCCATATGGTATAAAAATAGAAAATTAAATATCGTTTCTTTGCTAATACAGTGGGAACAAAAGGTCCAATTTTCATGGTGTTGGGGACTGACATGTTATTCCTTATCCTCCTTGAGCCTTATTAGTTTTTTCTTATCTTCATCAATATTAACATCGTAATCTAATTCAAACTTTTCTTCACCATCCACATCCCTTTTGACGATGAGATCCCTCCGCTCTTCCGCATATTTATTTTCTTTTAGGGCAATTGCGGGAAATCCAAAATAAATCCAATTATCTTTTAACACTTGACAATACGATGTTGAACTTATTGCTCCTATTACTCCATCATGTCCAATAATTGTCCCTGGTGCAATAGTAGTATGCCCCCCGACCATGGAATAATCATCAAAAATAACCTTCTTAATTATTAAATATTTTCCTATTACCATTGATGACATTACAGTAGCACCCTGTCCAACTAACACTTTACGACCAATCTTAACGAATTCAGCATCACACCATGCATCATTGAGGTGACTTCCCGCATCCATTTCCAATCCAAGAGCTTTAAAAGCGATCATATCTAACCAAGTTAAAGGAGAGTTCCTTAACAGCCATAGTGTTATCTTTCTAATCGCAGTTCTCAACATCCAAAACTCATAATCCGTATCCCTTATTTCCGCTAAAAATATTCCTTCTTTTGGTTTATGAATCAAATTTACAAGAATAAGGATTAATTTACTAAACAGAAGGCATCCTAAGATGAAAATATAGATCATAAATAGAATACTTATGGGTAAAAATAAAAGAGTCGATAGCATAATACCTTCTTTTGTATATTCGTACCAATAAATTGAAATCAATAATCCTGCTAACCAGAAAATAGGGAGATATACCGCTAAAAACTTTAGATTCACCCTACTAATCGCACTACTGGTTGTAAAGTCAATATTAAGTTCTTCTTCTTTTAATTCTTCATTAACTTCCCCCTCTTCCGATACTTCTTCTGTATCTTCTGTATCCTCTAAATCATCTTCTGTCTCGCTTTGTTCCTCTGGCTCAATCTTTTTCTTTTTCCTTTCTTTCAGCTCTTTTATCGCTTGCTCAATATTTTCATTCCTTTCAATATCCTTTTTTGTAATTCCCAAGTATTGCATAATTTTCTTTTTAAAGATTTTACGCAGGGGAATCCCAAAGTAATAGTTATGCCCTCCTTTTAAAATGCTATGCTTACTTGTGGATGCTAATGGTAATAAATACGAGTTATCATGAATCTCACACCCTGGACCAAGTTGATTCATCCCAGCAGTGGTCACGTTATCTCCCACTTTTATTTCAAAATAGGAGATATTTCCAAATATTCCTTGGACTAAATGACTGGCTAATGTACTATTTACGCCGATATAACAATTTTTTCCAATGTCAATAAACTTGTCAGAGCCCACCGATTCTTCAATCGTTGTTCCTTTTCCAATTTTTGAAGAACCGACGAATTTAAAAAACCAATTAGATAGCCAAGGGAATGCACCCTTGGTAAAAATATTCTTTCCGTATTTTATCATGAAACTTCGTAAATGATAATAATTTGCAGCTTTACTTCGAATGTTACGAGGAATTATGCCTGATTTGGAAGGAGAGATTTTTTCAGTTATTCTCCAAAAAATCTTTGTTGTTATTCCAACTGAAAGAAGCCGAATTAAATAGCAACCTATCAATACTAATGGAAAGGTTATTAACGCTATTAACGGGTTTAATTCTGTGAAAAGTGAGAAGAAACTGCCCACATCTAAAAAATTGCTCAAAAAAAATTCATTTATATAAATAAAGAAGATGAATCCCGGAAGTATCCAAGACCCGTAATATATCAAAATAAAGATGGTAATATATAGGGAATATTGCATATTTATATCTTCCCTAATGATATCTTTAGGTGGGTTAACTATAGCAGGTTCTTCATATGCAATACCTTCTTTGCTCATAAATATCAATTAAGTTATTTTTTTCCATTTTATTGATAAAATTTCTCTAGAGGTTAAATATATATTTTGAAATTTCCACAAAAAACCTACATTTATTTTTATAGATATGTTTTTTTTCTTTTAAACTTATATTGACATTAGATGATATTATTTTTTTGATACATATACAATTGAAACTTTAATTTAGGTGGGATATTTTATGAATGCGTTATGTACGTCTTGCGGAAAATGTTGTATTACGACAGAAATGATTTTATCGGAAAATGATTTAAGCTTAATTCTTAAACATAATAATCGCTATGCTAATAGAGATGATATTGCTTTCAAAAACGCAGAAGGGTTAAATCAATTAAAAAATATCGATGGTCATTGCATTTTTTTTAATATGACTTCAAAATTATGCGACATATATAGAAATCGTCCTCAAGGATGTCGGTTTTATCCCTTAATCTATGACCCACTGCGAAAAAAATGTGTCTTTGATGAAGAATGTCCGCATCCAAAACTCTTTTATACAAACCCTATTCAATTAAAATCGATTTGTGCATCATTAAGACGTTTTTTACGTGATGAATTTAACATTCAACTATAATTCAAGTAATGTCAAATTTTGATAATGATTTTAATAACGTTTCGATTTTTCCGATAGCTATCGAATGCATCTTTGATTTGGCGCAAACTAAATTCCTTAAAAATTAATTCTTTTACGGAAATTTCTTTAGATTTTAATCCTTCAATAGCTTTTTCAAATGGTCCACATCTACTTGTGTATATGGTAATTTCTCTTACCACTAAATCGGTTAGATTGATTGGAGTGCTAAATCCGTGGGTACTTTTTATATGAATTTTCCCCCGTGTTCTGCATGAAGAGACAATCTCCCTTAATGCATCTGGATTGCCCGAAGTGTCAATAACAATATCTGCACCTAATCCCTCAGTATATTCCTGTATCATATAAGAGATGCTATTCTCTTTCAGACGATTGATTACTCTAGATGCTCCGAACTTTTTTGCTAATGCTAGTTTTTCTTCAGATCCATCAACAGCAATAACTTTCAAATTATTATGTAGTGCGATTTGCATTATTAATAAACCTAATTTACCAAGACCAAAAATCGCTACAGTTTTGTCACCTTCATCTATAGGCATCATTTCAAAGGTTTGATATGCTGCTGCTAACGGTTCGATAAAAGTTGCCTCACTATAAGAAATAGAGGTTGGTATCTCGTGGATAAGGTATGCTTCAACCGCAATATATTCAGCAAGTGCTCCATTAATATCAATTCCTAAAGCTTTTCTCGAAATGCATTGTGTAAAAATATGTTGCTTACAATAATAACAACTAAAATCAATATTACTATTTATTTCAGAGACTACTCTTTTTCCTAGCCACGATTTATCTACATCATCTCCCACATCAACAATTTCGCCAGCAAGTTCATGTCCTATTATAATTGGAGTTGGAGTCGGTAGATGCCCTTCAATAATAGCTAAATCTGTACCACATAGTCCTACCGCTTTTAATTTAATTAACACCTGATTTTTCGTTAATTTAGGGATTTCCACTTCTTGAATTGTTAAATCTTTTCCATTGAATAGTGCCGCTATCATATTAAGGATAATCTTCTATTTTTTTTATACTTTTAAAATAGATATTAATGTGCATAGAAAAGTATAACGTTTAAAATTAGTTTGAAAATATAAAAAGTTAAATTGACTCTCAAATGATTAATAGGTTTTTTTCTAGGAGTATTTATAATACCTAAACACCTTGAATATATTTCTTAGTTCATTTTAATAAGATAAGTAACCCAATTTTTCGGTGATTAAATGAATAAAAAAATTCTTATCTGGGAAATAGTTGGAATGATTTTCATAAGTTTATTAGGTTCATTTTTACATTTTCTGTTTGAACTTACAGGATATTTTCCACCCGTTGGTGCTATTGCGGCAGTAAATGAGAGTGTTTGGGAACATCTCAAATTAGGGTATTGGCCATTAATGCTATTTACATTAATTGAATATAAATTCATCAAAAAAGAGGTCAATAATATAGCTTTTGCCAAATTAATCGCATCTTTAGTAATCGTAGTTTTTATAATAACCTTCTTTTACACTTATACAGCGATTCTTGGAGAAGACTTTTTATTTCTAGACATTATTAGCTTCATTCTTTCAATTGTTATAGCGCAGCTAGTAAGTTATAAAATTCTTACATTGAAAAAGTTTAGTAATAAGATTTCAATTATTTCAATTCTTGGATTGATAATACTAGGATTATTATTTATCTTGTTTACATATTTTCCCCCGCATTTGCCACTATTTCAAGAGGGGATAACGGGTGAGTATGGAATTGTGATACACCATTTTTAATAAGTAAAAAACTCTTTTTTTCTTTTCCTTTCCAAGTATAAACTTAATTAATAAATAGGATAATAAAATCAATATAACATATACAACTTTGAATTAGGAGATTATATGGTCATCTATGATTTTGATAAGAACGTTCAAGACATACTAAATAATACTTTTGCAGACATCTCAGCAATTGATTGGAAAAGGTGGTTAAACATTTCTTCTCCTCAAGAATTTGAAGAAGTAAGTTTAAAGCTTTCAGGATTGAATTCAGTAAGCGACTTAAACAGTAAAATTAGCAGAGAAAAAACAAATCCAAATAGTTTTTCTCTCAATGTAGAGGATTTTCTTAAAAGATATAACAAACCATATACTCCAATTATATGTCATACCTCTGGAACAACAAATACTAATTTATCAGCACTTAAATGGTTTTTTATGTCAAAAGAGGTTGTTAGACGAAATTGGGCTCCTGGAATGCAAGCTATTTTCGAATCAAGTGGATTAACTAAAGATAATTCAGCTATTATTTTTGTTCCTTCCCGAATCAAACATGATGGACTTCAAAATTATAATGAGCAAAAATATATCTCATTATATTCCTCAGAATTCTCCCAAAGAGTAATGCTTTCAATTATTAAACCAGAATCGTATTTTTTTTATGAATATAAATATTCGAAAAACTTAGAGATTCTGGCAAAGATGCTTCAACTAGAAAATGTAGCATGTATCTCCGCTCCAGCATTGACTATACTTGGATGGGCAGATCGAGATAAATTAAAGGAAGGAATTGCAAGATCCCTTCAAAAATTACCGAAAGTACTGGAACCAGCTTTAGAAAAACTAATTTCAATCATTAAAACAAAAGGTTTGGAAGAAGGTTCTCGAATAATTCAAAAAGAACTTTCAAGAAAGTTGTCGAAAGCGACAATAATTTTTAGTATTAGTTCTCTCTCTGAAAAAAACTGGGAAATGATACGATCTTTCATGAACTGGGAAAAGAAGAAAGAGAAATTTACTAATCTATATGTAATTTCTGAAGTTGGTCCTTTTGCTGCGAGTATATCAAAAGAAGACTATATTAATACTCACTTTAATGATATGTTTGTATTTCCGCTTTCTCTAGCTGCATTAGAAGCAAAAAATAAAATGATTCCAATATTTCAAATCTCAAAAGGATATGGAAAACTTTATGTATCCAGAATGGACGATAATAATTTCCTCATTAATATAGATTTAGGTGATGTTATTTCAGTTTTAGATACTAAGAATGGACTGCCTTTAATTGAAGGGAAAATATTAAGATCAAGTTTTAAATTAAACTATCCAATTAAAATTTCAAACTTTATAAAAACACCTAAGTATTATGAGCTATTTGCAGGTGATTATTTTACATTTAGAGATTTTATTATAATGGAACCAAGGAGGCTTTTATTCTTTTTAAAAGAGAAATGTAATTATGATACAGATTCGATGGTATTGGTGAATCTAAAACATAGCCATGATAGATATAAATTAATTCTACCATATAGTAAAAGCTGTACAAATGAGTTAGATATCGTAAAAATTATAATTGAAAATGAAAGTTTGCATGATTTTCATCAAATTTTTGAGAATAAGAAGATTGATATTGAACTAATTGATGGTTCACCTGTTGATTTTTTAGAAACACGAGAAAATATATTAAAGCAAGTGAGAACTGGACAAACTCCAAAAGGTATATTGAAAAAATGGCCTTTATATGTTATACAAGGTTAAAAAAAATAGAAAGAAAAAGATTGTTAATTTTTTTAGACCCACACAACTAATATTACTCCCGCAAGTAAGAATCCTATAAGATAAAAGCCATATTCCAAGAGAAATAATTTCACGCCTCTATCATTGAAGTTGTTTTGATTAATAGCAATTGTAGCTACAAACCCTACCCATAATATGAAAGTTAATAGCAATGCGCCTACAATATCAATGATTCCCGTTAAATCTAACATAATTTCTATAAAAAGTACGGTAACTATGCTTGTTGGGATCATAATAATAGTATCTCGTATTATTTTTGATTTGGGTTCACTTTCTTTTCCTACCAATTTTAGCCATAAGTTTCCAAAAGCAAAAGGAAAATACCAGAAGAAATGGATGGCAAAATAGATTAATCCAACAACTATAACTGCTAACCAATTAATTACAAGTACCATATTCTCACCTTATTATTTTTAATATTTTTCTTTGCCGAATTGAGGACTAAATGAATTATAACATAATAGTATTTATTAGTTATTTGTTTAAATTATAAGTAAAATAAGTGAGATAATCTCATGAAAGATAAATTTAATCTAGTAGGAACACAAATTTCAGAATTCTCATTAGCGAATTCTCAAGGCGCTACAACAAATATTCGTGAGTTCAAAGGGAAGAAAAATGCTATAATTATACTTTTCAGGAGTAAAAGTTGACCCTATGCTAAAGCCCATGCAAAGAAAATTCGAGATGCGTATGTAAAATTTAAAAGTTATAATACCGAGATTTACGCAATCTTACCAGATAACCTTGAAAATGCCAAGAACTTTGAATCTACATTTGCAGAAACGTATCCCATATATTATGACGATAAAAAAGAGGTTAATAAATTGTTAAAACAAGAAGTAAAGCCATTAAAAATGGGAAGGATGCCGGCACTTCTTATAATCGATAAACAAGGAATTATAAAATATGCCTATTATAGCGATTCAATGGATGATATCCCTGAGAATGAAGAATTATTCAAAATACTTGAAAAATTAAATAATTAACTCCGATTTGGTCCGAATAAGATTTTAAATGATAGAATTTCATTCGATTAAGTTAGCCACACTTTACCAAATTAATCTATTTTTGTTCAATAACTTATATGTATATTCCTAATTTTGCCATTTTTTAATTTTATTTACAGGGTCAGGTAATCGACTTTTTAACCAATCTACAGCATCATCAGGCGTAAAATTCGCAGATTTGGACTCAATCACCCACGATAAAAACTCATGAGGTCCTCCATTCATATATGGAGGTGGAGATGTAGGCATGAAAACAGTTGGTAATTTCTGTTCTAAGGATAAATAATTAAGCACGTATCCCAACTCCTGAACAACATTCCAAGCTAAGGGATTTTGTATATCTATCCTAAATTTCACCCACCATAAACCTTCTTCAACACCAGTCCCTATCGATCCAGTAATCGAAGGTATTTTCACAAGAAATTGGAGCAACTTATCAAAAGATTGATTAATCATAATATATCTAAGAAGGCTATCTTATATTTATTTTTCAAATTAAATGGGAATTAAGATAATTTTACCTCATATTATTTATTTCAATTTGAATGTGTATTTGAGAAGAGTTGTTGAAATGTTATGTATCATTCATTTAATCTTCCAAATTAAATCCTATTAGATAAAAAACGTATATCATTTTCAAGAAATTTTATAGCTTTAAACGCACTTTGTTCTTTATCTTTTATTTCTAACATAATATCAAATTCAAATTTACTTATTTTACTTAGAAAAGTTCTGAAATGATTAATATCTATGTGTTCAGTATGACGTGGTTTTCCTTTCGTAGGATGTTCAGAGCTATAATGTACAATTGGTAATCCGTCCTCCTTTAACCATGTTGGTACAAATTCATTAAATGCTTCATTCAGAGTTTCTCCTGCATTCAAACATTCATAATGGTAGACATCAAAAACTATGGGAATATTTGTATCCTCATGAATTCTTAAGCAATCTCTCAAATTATAACTTTTATCGTCATTTTCAATTATCAATCTATTCTTGATTTTCTCTGCAAGTTTAGTATATCTATTGATAAATCGCTGTAAACTTTTCGCTTTGTCTCCATAAACACCTCCTACATGAATCTGTACTTTAGCGGTTCTATCTAATCCCATAAGGTCGAGGACATCCACATGATATTCCAAATCTTTTATGCTTTTTTGAAGAACAGAATTATTAGTTGAATTTAGCACGGTGTATTGCCCCGGATGCATAGTGATTCTCATCTCATGCCTTTTTATAAAAGAACCTATTTTTCTAAACTCGTTTTTAAAATTAGTTTGCCAATCAAAGTTCATAACAGGATGAGATGCAAAAGGTATTAAATCAGAAGTGATCCTAAAGAAAAGAAATTTGTTATCTCTGTTGTATTCAAGAATCTTTTGCAAACATATTAAATTTCCTTGAATAGTTTCTTTTAATTTTGATTCAGAATAATTTTTCAACCGAAATGTTCTACTACTTCGGCAATCCATAGAAAGATTAATACAAGGATATCCGATTTTCATAATATTTTAGCTTGTAACCTTTTCCCATCTCTGCTTTTCGTGCTTTACTTTCTCTTCTTTTATCTTCTTACGTTGTAAATAGCTAACTTGGGTTCGTTCTTGTCTTTCATATAACTTTTCATACTTTTCTCTTATGCCTTCGATATCAACATTTAAATCAATAAGCTCTTCGATATTATCTTGATAAAATCTATTTACTTTATACTTTTCTGCAGGTATTCCTACATAAATCCAATTCTTTTCTAGATGTTGTTCAACTGTGGTTAATGAATGGGCTGCTAGCACGCAATTTTCCTCAATTATAGTTCCAGGCATCACTACTGAATGAGCTCCTATTCTTACATTATCTTTAATAGCAACTTTTTTAATAATTAATAGATTCCCAATTATTACTGATGACTGTACAATACTTGCTTGCCCTACTACCACATTTTTTCCGAACGTGATAAATTCGGTATCTACCCATCCAGCAAACAAAGAGTTCGAAAACTTTGTTTTTACTCCAAAAAGCTTAAAACATATATTATCCAAAAAGGGGAAAGGAAATCTATGAGATATCCACGCAGGATATTTCTTAATAATTAACCTAATATTCCAATATCTATAATCTTTATCGGAGCTATTACGCTCAAAAATTCCTTCTTGAGGTTTATGAATTGCATTTGCAACCTCTAAAAATATTTTTGCAACTATCAATGCGCTAAATACAGTTGAAATATATGCTAAAAATCCATATAACGGCAAAAACAGATAAAATAGCAACGCATTAGTATCACTCCATAAGAGCTGCCAATAAGCCCAGAATTCTATCAACACCGGGATAAGGCTAAACCAAAAAATTGCGATATATAACATAACATAACGTTTCTTGAGCAAAATGTTACTAGTAAACGGCCCTACACGTAATGAACAAGGAACTGACATGATTTTAATCCTCTTTTAACTTTTTATGATTATTATTAAGCAGTTCTTTCTTATCTTCATCTATATTTATATCATATGCAACATCATACTTTAGGGATTTATCTACGTCAATTCTCTTAATTGTGGTTGGCTTTATTTCAGCATATTTATTTACCTTGAGTTTTTTAGCGGGAAACCCAAAGTAAAGCCAGCTCTGCTCCAAAACCTGATTAAATGTTGTAGTTGATAAAGCGCCAAGAACGGTATCTTGTCCAATAATCGTTCCGGGAGACACTGTTGATTGACCACCGACAACCGTATAGTCTTCCAAATAGATTCTTTTAATGATTAAGTACTTGCCTAATATCATAGAGCTCATAACTACTGCTCCCTGACCAACCATTACCTTTCTTCCGAAATTTATAAACTCTGTATCCACCCACGCATCAATCATGTGACTGGAGAAATCTACTTTAACTCCAAACCATCGAAAAGCTAAAATATCAAGCCAGGGCAGAGGACAATTATTTAAGAGCCAAATGGATATCTTTTTGAGTTGAATCCTTAAACACCAATATTCAAAATCCTTATTTCCCTTTTTCGCTCTGAATATTCCTTCTTTTGGCTTATGTATTAAATTCAACAGAATAAGAATTAATTTAGAAAAAAACACACATCCAATAATAAATAGACAGATCATAAAGAATATCGAAACAGGCAAATAAAATAGCGAACCGATCCAATATTCTAATCTTGGGATATACGCTACGGCATAAATTAGGACAGGTAAAGCCCCAAGCCAAAATATTGGGATATAAATTAACAAAAACTTCAAGCTGATGCGACTAATCTCACTACTTGTTATAAAATCAATAGAAAAGTCCGATTTATCATCTATTTGTTTTTCTAGCTCCACCTTTTATTCCTTTTTTCTTTTATTTTTTTCTAAATCTCTTGGACTTAACTTTAAATAATCCATAACTTTTTTTGGGAAAATTTTTCGTATTGGAATGCCAAAATAATAGTTATCTCCCTTTAAATTATGATATTTTCCTGCAGTAGCAAAAGGAAGGAGATATGCATCATCTTTGCAAACACTTCCTGGTCCAAATCCATTTATACCTCCACAAGTGATATTATCTCCTAATTTAACTTTGAAATAAGATATATTACCGAAGATCCCTTCAACTACATGAGAAGTTATAATTGAATTTACTCCAATATAGGTTCCTTCTCCAATCTCTACGTATTTATCCGCTCCGACCTCCTCTTCAATAGTCGTTCCTTTTCCTATCTTATTAGTTCCAACATAGTTGTAAAGCCAATTCAAAAGCCAAGGAAATAACCCTTTACTGAAAACATATTTAGCGTATTTAATCATAAATGAGCGTATATGATAATAGTTAATCGTCTTACTTGGAATGTTTCGGGGGACAATTCCATCCTTACTCGGTGATCTCTTTTCTGTTATTGCCCACATCCAACGTGTGGTAAATGCTATAAAAAAAAGATGAATTACATAACATAACAAGATAATTCCGGGCATTAAGAGTAAGGATAATAGAGGATTCAAATTTCTGAAAATAAAGAGAATATTTCCTATTTCAAGAAAATTTGGTAAAAAGTAACACCAAATATAAATCATGAAAATTGCTCCCGGTATTAAGAATGAGGTTAGATAGATGATAAAAAAACAGAGGAGATACCAATGGTACTGGAGGTTTACTTCTTGCTTAATTACCATATTATCTAAATTAGTCGTAGTTCCTTCACTCATTTGCATCTTTATCAAATTAGCATATACATGTGTAATTTAAAAAATATTAGTTTATAAATCATAAATACTATACTGTTTGGTCCAAAAGCGAAAAATTATAGAGATTTCAAGCCAATCGCTTCTTTTTTCTGTACAAACTTATAAATTAATTGATTTTTCAATTCAAATGCGTCCCACCCTCGATCTTTACTAAAACCATGAGCAGTAAGAAAATTCTTCGAAAATTGTTCTTTTGCATTCGCAACCAATTTCATTAATACCTGTTCTTTTACTTTAACATCTTCAATTAGGACTAGCTCTCCTTGCAAGGATATGAAATAATATTTGTTTAAATCTCGTTCAAAAGACTCAATAGAAACGCAAATATTTCTATTCTCTTTGATGATTTGCATTTTCTTTCCATAATCTGTAAAATGGAAATAAAGAGTATGGTCCAGATAAACATATTGAAAAGGTGAAATATAGGGATAATCCTCATCAATAAACGCAATGCGGCATAAATGATTGTTACCCAATGCCTCCTTAATCTCATGTTCACTCATATTAGGAAGTTTTACAACCTTCATTTTCATTTCTCCATATATTTTCATAAATTAAATTTTTTTATCATGTCTTTTTGTATATAATTTCTCATAATCTTGATGGATTTTTTCTACATCTTGTAGTTGTTTTTCAATAATTTCTTCTAAATTATCTTCAAAAAATACATTCCTTTTGAATTTACTGGCAGGAACTCCTAAATATATCCAACCCTCTTCAAGTTCTTGTCCTATTGTTGTAATTGAACTTGCGGCTAATATTGCATTTTTTTTTATTTGCGTACCCGGCATAACAACTGTGTGTGCCCCTATTCTCACATTATCTTCAATAATTGTCTTTCGTATGATAAACAAGTTTCCTATAATGACAGACGATTGGATTATGCTCCCCTGTCCAATAACTACTTCTTTTCCAAAATCAATGAATTCAGTATCAACCCAACCTTCAAATAAAGAATTAGAAAACTTAGTCTTCACATCGAAGAGTTTGAAACATATATTGTCTAAGAAGGGAAAAGGAAACTTGTGTGTTAACCATATAGGCCATCGTTTAATGACATTTCGAATACTCCAATAGCGAAAGTCTTTATCTGATGGATCTCTGAGAAAAGTACCCTCTCGAGGCCTATGAATTATGTTTGTTATGACTAATAATAGTTTTGCGTTAAGAAGTGATACGAAAACTAGAGTAATATACATAACTAAAACAAGAAGTGGAAGAAATATGATAAAGTGGATAAATTTCCATCCATATAACAAATTCCAATACCACCAAAACTCCAATTGAACACTAAAAAGGCTTACCCAAATGAGATAGATATAGAAAACTAGATACCTTTTTTTTACTAACACCAATGAAACAAAGGGTCCTGCTTGCAAGCTTGAGGGTACTGACATAGGTTAACATTCCTTTTTATTATGATTATTAATTAACTCTTTCTTATCTTCATCAATATTAACTTCATGGGGTACTTCATATTTTATTTGTTTATCTACATCCCTTTTAATTATCTTATCTCTTCTTTCCTCTGCGTATTTGTTTGGTTTTAACTTAATGGCGGGAATACCGAAATAGATCCATCCTTCTTCTAAAATCTGATTAAAAGTGGTACTTGAAAAGGCTCCGATGACCGTATCTTTTTTAATTACGGTTCCAGGGGATATATTGGAAACTCCTCCAATAACAGCATAATCATCGATAATAATCTTTTTAATAATTAAATATCGACCCACAATCATCGAGCTCATAACTACTGCTCCTTGGCCGACGGTAACCTTCCTCCCAAAGTCTATAAAATCTACATCGACCCATGCATCTTGGAGATGACTGGAAAAGTCAATACGCACCCCAAACCACCGAAATCCCCAAGGGACAATCCATGGCAACGGTCCTTTATTCATAAACCAGAGAGCCAGCTTTTTCAACTCCGTTCTTAATCGCCAGAATTCAAAATCTTGATTACCTTCTTCTGCTTTGAATACTCCTTCCCTTGGTTTATGAATCATATTTATTATCAAAAGAATTGCTTTCGTAAAAATTGATAATCCAAATACAAAAATAAAATATAACAAAAATAACCATACCGGAATTAACAAAGCGGTTATCAACCAATTATTTATAATCTTTGACATATCAAAGAATATAGCCAATGCGATATAACCACTGAACCATAAAATAGGAACATATAATAAAAGAAATTTCAAACTGATTCGATTAATCGCACTGCTAGTAACGAAATTTATGGCGTAATCCTTTTCAGTTTGACTGATTTCAGATGGATTCTCATCTTTTTTACGGTCTTGTTCACTCATGGCTGTTTATTCTCTGGTTTTTGATTTTGCTATCTATTTCGGTTTTTTTATAGAGTGCTTCAGCTTTCTTCAAATCAGTTTCATCTATTTGTAAATACGAAAGCACTTTTTTCGTAAAGATTTTTCTTAAAGGAACGCCAAAATAGTAATTATTATCTTTAAGTATGCTGTATTTAGTGGCTCCAGCGAGAGGAAATAGGGCAGAATTATCCTTTATTTCTACTCCTGGAGCAAGACAATTAAGTGCTGCGGTTGTTACGTTATCTCCGAGCTTAATTTTGGCATAACTAATATTCCCAAATATACCTTCAACAGCATGACTACTAAACCCCGAATTCACGCCAATGTATGCATTCTTGCCAATTTCTACATACTTATCTGCGCCAAATTGCTCTTCAATCGTACTTCCTTTTCCAATTTTATTTGATCCCACAAAATTGTAGAGCCAATTTATCAACCAAGGGAAAGGTCCTCGAAGAACGGCGTTTTTTGGATATTTGATCATGAAACTACGAATATGATAGTAATTCAATGTTTTACTCGGGATATTTCTGGGAATAATTCCATCTTTAGAAGGTGATCTCTTTTCTGTAATGCTCCAAAACCATCGAGTAATGAGTCCTACAAAAAAGATATGGATTAAATAGCAAATAATTAGAAGGAAGGGCATAAAAATCGACGCAAGTATCGGTTCGATATGGGTAAATACGGAGATAATGTTTGATGAGTTTAAAAAATATGGAAGATAAAAGAATTCGACATAGAGCATTAAAAGTAGTGCAGGGATGAGGATCGAACCAAAAAATATGATAAAGAAAGCCGGCATATACCAATGATACTGAAGATTAATCTCTTCTTTAATAACTTCCGAATTTTCGCAATTAATTTGTTCTGGTTGATCGGATTCTCCCATGATCAATACCCATTCTTCTATTTTTGATAACTAAAAAATCTATTATTGATACTATTTATGCGATGGTATTATTGTTTGAAGAAAAATAAATTTATAGAATTTAAAAATCAACGCTTTATATTATATAGTTTTGCAATTTAAGATATTCTTAGTGTTCTTATAGAATTTTTGAGAAAAAAAATGTAAAAATATTTAATTATTCCTTTTTCTTTTTCGGAAACCATGGAATAAACGAGCTGGTTCTTCTTTTATAAGCGGCATATTCTTCATTCCCTTCAAAATGTTTATCGAGAAGTTTTACTCCCGATACTTTTATGATTTGGAATGTAATGTAGGCGGGACCAATAAATGTTATAAAACCAA
>CAYUTF010000047.1:0-24610 GCA_964447495.1 uncultured archaeon | reverse complement strand
GGAAAGATGGTGTTAAAGCTTCGGGTGTAATGTTCTCAGAAGACCCTGATTCAGGTAATCCGAATGTTGTTGTAATACGAGGGACATGGGGGCTTGGAGAATTGATAGTACAAGGAGTAGAAAAAGGTGATGAGTTTATTGTCTTTAAACACGGACCTACATTACAAATTATAAGCAAAAGTCTTGTAAAAAAAGAAAAAACTATGGTCTTTGATATAGAAAAAGGTGGAACTATCACAAAAACAGTAGAAAAAGAAAAGCAGAAAAAGTTTTGTCTAAATGAACAACAAGTAAAAATCTTAGCAGAATTCGCTATAAAAATACGCCAACACTATGGTGTGCCAATGGATATTGAGTGGGCTCTGGGAAATAATGGTAAAATTTATATAGTTCAAGCACGACCTGAGACAGTACATTCGCAGAAAGGGGATACTGAAGAAATATTCTATCTTTTAGAAGATGCAATTAAATTAATTGAAGAAAACTACTTAATTGAAAACTCGGGGACTGCTATAGGCCGTAGGATTGGATATGGAAAAGTGAAGGTAATTGAATCGATCAATGAAGCATATCTATTAGAAGAAGGAGACATACTTATTACAGAAGAGACGAATCCAGATTGGACAAGTTACATGGCAAATCTTGGTGGTGTTATAACAGAGCGTGGCGGACCAACTTGTCATGCTGCAATAGTATCAAGAGAGCTAAATATAGCGTCAATAGTAGGTGCTGATAACATTATAGAACTTGTTAAAGAGAAAGTTAGAGAATCAAATCTCCAATCGATTACTATAGATTGTAGCGAAGGTGAGCCACGGATATGGACAAAAGAAGTGGAATATGATTATGATACAATTGAGTTTTCAAAACTCCCAAAGACTAACACAAAAGTATTGGTAAACTTAGGGATCCCTAAGGGTGCCCTAAGCTCTGGAAAGCACCCTGATGGAACTGGATTGGCACGCTTAGAATTTATTATCAATGATTGCATTCAAATTCATCCAAATGCTTTAATTGATTTTGATGCTTTACTCATGAGATATGATATTCTTTTAGAACAGAGAAAAAAAATTGAAAATATTAAAAAAAGTGATTTATATCATAAAGACCCCTTCAATGAAGAAATTAAAAGGTTAAAACTTACTATTGACAAAATTAGAGAATTGACAGAAGGTTATGATGATAAAGTTGAGTTTTATGTAGAAAAATTAGCTGAAGGTATTGCTACTATTGCAGCAGGTGTATGGAAGGAATTACCGAATGGAGAATTAGCTCCTTGTGTCGTTCGTCTCTCAGATTTTAAAACTAACGAATATGAAAATTTAGTGGGAGGGTGGTTTTATGAGAGTGATGAAAATAATCCCATGCTCGGCTTTCGAGGTGCTTCACGTTATGTGTCAGATGATTTTCAGAATGCTTTTATTTTAGAATTGAAAGCGATCAAAAAAGCAAGAGAATGGGGATTAATAAATATTATTCCAATGATCCCTTTTTTAAGAACACCAGAAGAAGCAACTCAAATAGAGAGAATAATGGTAAAGGAAGGTCTTATTCGTGGTCAAAATGGATTAAAAGTATATTGTATGGCAGAAATTCCTTCGAATATTTTCCTTGCTGATATCTTCTGTAAGACTTTTGATGGATTTTCAATAGGATCAAATGATTTAACCCAATTAATTTATGGTGCCGGCAGAGATAACGAAAAATTAATCTCACTTTCTAAAAATTATAACTATGTTACGAATAGTGAAGCAATTCGAAGAGCGGTGAGCCATCTTATCAAGGTAGCTCATGAAAATAGTAGAACAGTTGGAATTTGTGGTCAAGCTCCTAGTGATGACCCTGAATTTCTTAGATTCTTAGTAAGAGAGGAGATTGATTCGATTTCACTAAACTTTGATACATTTGCAAGAGGTCGAATTAATACATGGAGAACTGAAATTATAGAAAAAAAATTAACTGATAAAAATAAAGAGTTAGCTTATCTTTTCCTTAGTGAATGCGATAATTTAATCGAAAAAGTAAGAATACCAAGGGGGAAATTAAGGAATCTGGCTCGTAAAAAAAGAAAAGAAATTTTTCAAAGTTTAAACTTAAATATTTCTAAATTCGATGAAATTTTCGAAAATACCACAAAAATATCTAATGAATTTGTTAATAAAGTTAACTCAGGACAGTTAGATAATTACGATAAATTATACAAAGAATACTATGAGCAACTACAATCATGTAATAAATTAATACCGCAGCTTATGAAAAATATTCGTGAATTTGGAATATTTTAACTTCATTTATATTTTTTAGTTATTAAAAACAGAAAAATTATATCTTATTCAATATTTAAAAAAACATTCCTACTAACTTTATTATGTAATTTCTCACTAAAATCTGTTATTTGGTGATCTTATCATGAGCTACGAGAAAGAATTTACTGACTTGGTTTTAGACACTTTTAAAAAGGTTGAGCAATTGCTCACGGGGATGGGGCAAGACCGGTCTGTTCCCCGTAATATAAAACGAATTGCGCAGAGAAGTATTGATGAATTGAATAAGAGGGACGATTCTCCCGCAGTTCTAGCAAGTAATGTAATGTATATGGTAGATGATCTATCTCTTGATCCCAATATTCCATTCCATCAAAGAACTACCATTTATAGAATCTTATCACTTTTAGAGAAAGTAAAAGATTAACTTTCTATCTTTAAATATTTTTAATATTTAAAATCGAGTTCTTACTTGAATAAATTTTATAGAGAATAGTTAGTTATATATTTACTAAAATTTAAATTAGAAAATGATAATATAATCTACAAATAAAAAGATGATTTGAAATCCATATGGAAGATAATATTATCTCAGCAATTTTATATATTCAATTGGATGATGAAATAGGACCTAATCCTATAGTATGTGCGCCAAAAGGATTTTCGACTATCAATAAAATGCATATTAGTATAAAAGTAATAACAGTACTTTCAGGGGAACATGGACGTATCCCAGAAAGACTGGTTATACTGCCTTTTCCTTCGCTGAATTTAAAAGGAATTATTAAATACTTGAAATGGGAAGATGAAAAAAGACGAGGTGGCATTGGTCAAGCAGCTATAGCCGTATTATTTGAAGATGTTAATGATGTTATATTTTACAAGTACTTTGAGCAATTAACTACTCCTTTTGATGAATCTGAAAAGTTATTTAATGATCTAGAGCTTAATAGAGCAAAATTAGAAAAATTTGAAAAAGAAATAGAGAGATTGCATGCGAGAATTGATAATTTATTGCGGGAGTTAAAAATTGAAGAGACTTCTGCTTCAGAGTCGAATGCATTTCCAAAATTGAAGCTTAAAGATTCCACAATGATAGATTATAAATTTAAAATAATCGTAGTTGGAGATCCTGGGGTGGGAAAAACTTCTTTAATTCTAAGATACACTAATAATGCATTCAGAAGAAGCTATATACCCACTTTGGGAGTTCATGTTAGTGATAAAATATTCAAGATTGACGATTCCATAATACAACTGGTGATTTGGGATTTAGCTGGTCAGAGTAAGTTTGATACAATGCGACACCAATTTTATCTTGGTTCAGATGGAGTTATTTTAGTATTTGATTTGACTAATCCAAATTCGTTTGAGAATCTCTCTAACTGGTTTTTAGATATACAAAATCAATTTAAAGATCAAAAAGATTTGATGGGTTATGTGATAGGAAACAAATCTGATTTAGAAGATATGATTAAGATTAAATCTGAAAATGCAAAAGAATTAGCCGGTTATTTAAATCTTAACTTTATTGAAACATCCGCTTTATCTGGAACGAATGTTGACAAAGTTTTTACTGAAATAGCTCACTCATTATACAATTCCTTTATTTAAGCTTTTTTTATTGATATCTTCCTAATTTTTTAGTTTTAGTAAGAATAACTATTATATCAATGTTAAGATATTTTTCTTTAATGTCTAAAGAGAGACATTGACGTGATAGAGTTAATAAATTTTAGCAATAACCAAATAATAAATATATTCAATATTTGAATAATATAAGAGTAGAAAAACTTTTCAGATTTTCTCTCTAGTAATATTATGTGTTGATTTTTGAGAATGGCCAATGATATCATTCATTCTATAGTGTATACCGAATTTGATGATGAGATCGGTCCTAATCCTCTTTTTTTTCTTCCACATGATTTATCAGAAAACATTTGCATGCTAGTAAGTATAAAAACCATTACCATTCTCTCAGCAGATCATGGATTTATTCCAGAGTCTCTAATTATAATTCCATTTCCCTCCTTAAAATTAAAAGCTTTAATTAAATATATTGAAAGAGAAGATAGCTCGAGAAGGGGTAAGATTGCTCAATCAGCTATTACTTTTTTATTTAGAGAAGTTGAAGATATTATTTTTTATAAATATATGGATTATTTAAACTCGCCTTTCAATGAAACTGCTCGTAAGATTATCGAATTAGAAAATAGGAATGAAAGCAAAACTAAAATTTTTGAAGAAATCGAATATCTCCGAGAAAATATTCATAATTTATTAAGAGAATTAAGAATTAAAGATGGACAATCCTCGAATTCAAAAGCTTTTCCAGAGAAAGAAAAAACAATTGAAAAAGATGTTGATTTCAAAGCTAAAATAGTTGTCATAGGGGACCCTGGCGTAGGTAAAACGAGTACAATCTTACGTTTTACGGATAATGCTTTTAGAAGGAGTTATATTCCTACTATGGGAACAAATATTACAGAAAAAAGTTTCCGTGTTAAAAATCGAGTAATAGAGTTAGTTTTATGGGACTTAGCAGGTCAGTCAAAATTCGAACTAATGCGAAAGCATTTTTATCAGGGATCTGAGGCTGTAATTTTGATATTTGATCTAACAAATCCTAAATCCTTTGAAAGTATAACTGATTGGTTTGGAGATATAAAGGATAATTTAAAATTAGATCACGATCTTATAGGATGTATTTTTGGGAATAAAAGTGATTTAACTAATGAGAAAAAAATTGGGAATAATGAAGCTCAAAAATTAGCATCCAAACTAAAGATAAACTATTTTGAAACCTCTGCTCTTACAGGAAAAAATGTTGAAAATGCTTTTTATATGATTGCTGAAAAAATCATAGAAGTAAGAACATCAAATTGATAACATTAGCTTCTTATTTTATTCAAAATTAAGTGACAAATGTTCTATTTCAGCTCTTCTAATAGGATCAAAATGTTTTTATAGGATATTAATACAAATAAGCATTGCTACAAACAATTTAACTATTAAATAAGATTAAAATTTTTATTTTCGGGTGAAAATCCTAATTGGTCAATTTTAGTTTTGAGGATTGGCTCATAAATATCTCTACTTTAGGAATATTACTATTTGGATATGGATTAGGAATTTACTTTTTCTATAAGTCGCGTAAATTGAAAATTAACTTGTTAAGTTTATTAAGTTTATCAATGATATCCTTAAGTTTTGGGTGGTTAGCTGTTGTTATTGACTTTTTTTCAGTTCTTATTACTTCCTCTAATATTGATCTTTTTCTTTTTATTTACTTAACTTGGGTTCAACTTCCATTTTCCGTATTGTTGAGTCAATATGTCGCAATAGAACTTCTTTTACCTATGAAAAAACTCTATCTATTGTCTTTCCTATTAATATTAAGTTTTTTATTTTTAATTTTCCTAATTATAAATCCTATTAACTCTGTTATAATAATAGGTTATCCAATAAAACCATTTTACTATAAAGCAGGACTTAAAATAGACTCGATTGTGGGGGTAATTGGTATTGTGTTAATGGCTTTTGTCCTTATCTTTTCCGGATTAGGATATATTTATAAATCTCATATTTCAAATACTTCTATTAAGAATAATTTTAGGTATTTAGGAATGGGAATGATTTTTATCTCTTCATTTGGAATATTAGACAGCATTGTTGAGGGATATATTCTGGTTCTGGTAAGGATTGGTGCTATTTTTGGACTATGGTTAACTTATTGGGGGCTTAAACCAAGGATATTCAAAAAACCAACAAGTTATGATGAAAAAATGAAGTTAATTAACTACTTTTTATATAAACCTACTTCTACAGACCTTTTGGGAGAAATTGATTATTATAGCAAATTACTTAAACGGCAAATAAATATTTTCATGAGTTTTAATCCTAAGGATATAAAATTGTTTAAAATAAAGGAAGTAGCTACAGCATTGAAAAATTACCCCGAAATCAAAAATATCTTGTATTGGCAACATGAGATGAATGAAAATGTATTCGAATTTACTGAAAATAATATAGATAAATTTGATTTAATGATTATATTTTGCTCAAAATTAGCTTTATCATCTGCAAGTATAAAAAACCAATGGATAAGTGCTGCTGAAAATAAAAAACCAATTATTCCTGTTTATCTTAACCTAGATCATATCCCTCCTATAATAAAACAAAATGAGGGTTTGTTTTATGATCTCTATGATTTTAATAAGAATGTGCAACGATTGAGATATCTAATTTTAAAAACTATTTTCAATAAATAAACTAATCAAGATAAAAAATAATAATTATTCTTGTTTTTGGCACTTAGGGCAATAGAAACCATGTCTACCTAAAATCTCATATCTCTTAATTGAAGTACTACACACTGGGCATTTATCTGCTTCATTTCTATGGGAAATAATAAACTTATCTGAATAAGTAGATAAATCTCCCTCTTTTTTAATGCCATACTCAAGAACTTCTTTAATTTTTAAAAATAGTGCTTTTAATTGTGATTCTTCTAATAGGTTAATTTTGGTCATCGGATTAATTTTGGACTTAAATAATATCTCATCCGAGTAAATATTCCCAATTCCACACACAATACTCTGATTCATTAGAGCTGTTTTTGCGTTTGTTGTTCTTCTATTCAGACTCTTTATGAATTCTTCATAGTTCATCGTTAATGCGTCAGGACCTAACTTTTTTTGATGAATATAATCTTGAATACTTTTTGTAATATCTAATTTTCCAAACATTCTAGTGGATATATAGGATAGAATATAATTATTTGTGAACTTAAACAATACTTTACTATAATCTGGTTCTTTACTATCATTAACGAAGTACTCTAAATCACCTGTCATGCCAAAATGTATTATTAAAACTTTTGAATCGCATTCGGCGAATAAATATTTACCATGGCGATTTGTTGTGCGAAAATATTCACCAGTAAGAGCTCTTATAAATTTATTCTTTTCAATTTTTAAAATTCGGTCATCCTTAACGTCAATTGCGGCTATTTGTTTACCTAAAGATGTAGAATCAAAGTATCTTTTAAATATCTCAACTTCAGGAAGCTCTGGCATAATGAAAGTTAAAAATTTACTTAAAATCTAATTAATATTTTTAAAAATTATATTTATCTTCTCTTAAATTTGAGAAGAATTGTATTAAATCAATATTTCCCCCACTTAGGATAACACCAATGCTTTTGTTTTTCACTAATTTTTCATCTAATAAATTAAAAAGTAATGGTGCAAGAGATACAGCTCCAGACGGTTCTGCAACTAATTTCATTTTTTCTAAATAAAATAGCATAGCCTTGATTATTTGATTTTCTTCGACAGTAACAATATCATCAACGTATTTTTTTATAATTGGAAAAGTTATCTCACCTAAAGATGTTCTTAGACCATCTGCAATAGTATTTGGGCTTTCCACTAATAATTTTTTTCCTGATTTAAATGATCTATATGCATCATCTGCATTTTTCGGTTCAACACCTATTACCTTGATTTTAGGAAGTAACTCTTTAGCAGCAATGGCAGTTCCACTTATCAAACCCCCGCCACCTATTGGTGCTAAGATTAAATCTAATTTTCCTGCATACTTAATAAACTCATAAGCTACAGTACCAGCTCCATAAATAACATTCAAATCGTTATGGGGATGAATTAGGCTTAATCCTTTTTCCTTGGCTAATTTGTTCGCCAATTTCGCACGGTCATGAGGTTCATTCCCACAAATTACGATATCTGCCCCGTAATTTTCAGTTGCTTTTTTCTTAAAATCAGAAGTATTCTCTGGCATTACAATTGTAGCTTTAATACCTAATATTTTCGCTACTAATGCAACTGCTTGAGCATGATTTCCCGAGGAATGTGCAATAACACCTTTTTCTCGCTTTTCTTTTGGAAGATGACTAATAGCATTCCATGCACCCCTAAATTTAAAAGAACCTGTTCTTTGGAAATTCTCACACTTAACATATATTCGTTTAGCTTGGGTTAAGGCATCAAGTGTTCTGGATGTCATTACCGGTGTATTATTTACCACTCTTTTAATATTTTTGTTAGCGAATTTAATATCTGAAAAAATAATATTCAGCTCCTTTCTTTAGATATTGAGCATTATATTGATCATAGATGCGTATATATAATGTGTATTGCTTTAAATATATTAAACCTTAAAAAATGTTGAAAAATAGCTTAAAAATTATTTTTAAATATAAGTTTATTTAAATACTGATTATTACAATTTAAAAGAGATATATTATGCCATATGTAAAAATAAGTAAAGATTATAAAATATATTATCTAGATAAAGGAAAAGGGAAAAATATAGTTTTTATACATGGATTTCTTGCCTCATCATGGTTATTTGAAGCACAAGTAGATTATTTCTCAAAAAAATATAGGGCTATTGCAATAGATCACCTAGGACACGGTGAAAGTGACAAACCTGAATCGGAGAATTATGATTTAAAAGATTTAGCTAACTATTTAGAGGAAACTCTTTCTCAAATTATTGGAGAGGAGAAAATTATACTTGTAGGGCATTCAATGGGTGGTATGATTGCTTTAACCTATGCAACAAATCCTAAATTATCAAAGAGGCTGGAAGGGTTAATTTTAATGGGAACTGCCCCAAAATTAAAGAATCCTGGGCTTGTACAATATATTAAGGAATTAAAAGAAGGAACCATGTCTATTAAGGATCGAGAGACGATAGAAACTATATTTGTTGGACTTTGTTTCCAAAGAAAAGCTAGGAAGGAGATGACTGATCTCATCAAAGAATTTGTCGATCGTACTTTAAAAAATGAAGAGTTTGTAGCACTTAGAACAATGGAATCTATTGTAAATAATTATAATGTTGAAGATAAATTAAATAAAATCAATATACCTACATTGATTCTTAGTGGTGATAAAGATATTTTCATACTTCCAGAAGAATCTAAATTGATGGCTCAAAAAATAAAAAATTCGAAATTAGTAATTCTTGGCACTAAAGTAGGGCATATGATCCAATATGAAGCAAAGGAAGAATATACTAATGCTATAGAAGATTTCTTACGCAGATTATAGTATTTTATTTTAAAAATTTGTTTTTTTTTTTAATGTTAATTTTAAAAACAAAAAGAAAAAAAAAGAAAAAAAAATTATTTTTTAATCCATCTAATTATGTTATAAATTATTCCGATTAAGATTACTATTAAAGCAGTTAATGCAGTAATCGCAATTGTTAAGTTCAATGTACTTTGCTTGTACCAAATTCCATAGAGTGCCCAAACAATTACTAAACTATAAGCTGTATCCTTCTTTAATAGGATCATGGCAAAGGTAATAATTACAACCACTACAATAATTAAAATAGTCCAAATTTCAGCACCTAATCCGAAACTAGAAACTCCCGCCTCCACTAATACCGCAGTTATGTTTGCTACTGTTGCTACTGAAATCCATCCTAAATATACACTGAAAGGAACATGAACAGCGAGTTTCTCCCATCTTGGCACTTCTGCACCTCCGATATCAAGACGTCTGTAAATCCATAGTAGCGAGACTAAAAGAATTAGCATCATTACTAAGGATAAAGGAACTAAAACATATTGCCAAAAGAAGATCCAAATAAAGTTTGCAGCATTTGCAATAATGAAATAATAACCAATTTTATCCAAATAGGGCATATCCACTTTTTCTGATTTATAGATATCTCTAATTTGATAGATTGAGAATAGAGCAAATAATAGATAAATTACGCCCCATATTGAAAATGTTAATCCCGCAGGTACAAACAAATTTGGAATCGCATCTGATAGCTCTCCTGTATTTTTCCCTCCAATTGGGATTATATTCGCTAAAGCATTAACAATAACAACTGCGATATACGTTAGTAAATTTAACACTTGTAAAATCAATTTTTTCGATTTCTCCAAAATTTACACCTTTTTTTATATAGAATTTCTTAATTAACTTTAAGATGGAAATTATAAAACTCTTGCATCTTTAAATTATTAATTTTAAATTGTAAAATGATGAAAATCATAATTTTTGTCCAATGGTTTTTTATAAATTCTAAAGGATCATTCAAACAAAAATAATTTTCTCAATTAAAAAATAAAAGAAGCTTGCTGCTCCAAGATATAACAACATAATAAGAAATGCTAGGACTATCTTGATGTAATATTTACTTTCAACAAATTGGTTGAAGAAATATAAGGTACTAAATCCTAAAATTAATTCAGGTATTATAATATATATCGCTAAATGCTCAAATATTAAAGTTACGTTTTGAGGATACCAAGAGAAGACCCACATTGACTGTTCTGCTATTCCAAATATAACTAAAGATAAGAGAATAGTAATAATATATGCTTTATTAAGAGTATAGCGTTCTTTGATTCTTAGGGCAATGAAACTAATAATAAATAGTGGAATTGCCCATAATCCTAACATATATCCCGATACAGTACCTATCTTAAAAAATCCATCTTCTGGAAATACCAAGATATTCAATTGAGCTGAAAGAAACCAATCGGGAAAAATCTGAAATAAGCTAACAAGGAATACGAAGAACCATAATTTGAGCCAGATTGAATATTTTCTAACAAATCCAATTAATACCACAAAAATATTGTATGTTAAAACAAGAATAAATAACTTAACGCCGATTAGGAATGGAATTGGAGCTAAAAGTACTACTACGCAGATAATGACAAATAAGATATGCACGTAAATAAATTCTTTTTCAATAGGGGTAAATTTTAAGGTCATACTTATAAAAAGAAAAAAAAGTATTAATATTTTTTATATTTTCAATTCTTAGAATGGTCCTGTAAGAGAGGCATAAACGCAAGGATGATCTGCAGCACCTCCTCCAGTATAGAGAATTTCTGAAACTGTTGTATTTAATTCTTCCGAAACAAAGATGTGGTCAATTCTTCCGTCAGGTAACCTTGAAACCCAGCCTTCTGGTACATCACCAATCGTTCTTCCTAGAGCGGGAGTAATCTCCCAACAATCATATAGTTGAGCGACAGTTATATTGTATTGCTCGGTGTTAGGTTCAAAATTAAAATCTCCCATCAATATAACATTCTGTAGACCAGATATAACGGATAATATATTTTCTTGCTGAACTATCTGAGATCTGTCTTCGGCAGGGTCTTCATAATTGCCTAAATGTGTTATAAATATATTAAAAACTGTTAATCCCACCCTTATTTGAGCCCAAATAGTTGCCGTTTGTTCGCCTTTACTTTCCATGTAGAATGTTCTTGGATTGGATATTGGATATTTTGAAAGAAGGGCAATACCATATGTTCCTGTGACCGTTCTAGGACCATAATAAGAATAGAGTTTCAGACGATTATTAATGAATCTTACAATATCTGTATTCCCACTCGAAATTCGGCATGTGTCTGATTCTTGTAATGCAACGATATCTCCATCTAAATTTTTAATGACTTCATATTGCGCGTCAAAATTCTGATTTGCATAGTAATCTGTTCCTTGTTGGATATTGTAAGATACGATGGTAAGAGATGCATTTGATAGATCATGTTGAATAGGGGCCTCAAGAATAAACGCTTGTAGAATTGAAGTAATAGCTAAAATGAAAATAAGACTAATGGATAGAGTTTTATTATTGAACACAGGGCTTTTTATTTTTATTTCACTAAAAGTACGAATATTTGTTGAAGTCAGTAAAATTGGGAGGAAGAATGATAACCCTAATATTAAATATACTAACCAGATCATATCTCGGAATAAATCTCCAATGAGAGGGATATAATCCCATACTATGGTAAATACGGCTGATAATAACATAATAAGGAAGAAACCAGCAGATATGAAATAGCTTCCACCCAATTTCCTTGTACTTGGTTTACTTCTAAATAATTCTTGAGATAAGTTGATAAAGTCAATGAAGATGATGGGGCTTAATATAAGCATTACAATTAGAAATATAACGCCTATTATATTCGAGTCAAAAAATAAAGGATAGCTATTGACAAAAGCAAAGAAAATTGAATTAGATAGAATGGTTATAACTAAACTAGCAATAAAGACTATATTCCATAAAATTATTATCCACTTATTTATTCGATGTAGAAATTGGGGATAATAGAAATGCACAAATAAAAATAATATGTTTGATATGAGCAAAATAATGAGAATTAATATAAAATCGACTCCCGTCCATCTTGCTAAAACTGTTGGGCTGCTAAATGTTAAATATATTAGAGTTATTATCCCTATCATGCCTAAAGTTAAGTATAGAATTTTCCACTTACTTCCTGGAATAACTTTCATTTTTTCCGTAGTTTGGATAATTTTCTCATTTCTAATATTATTAGTAATTTGGGGAATATTTAATGCTAAATATGCTGCTAAAATCCATCCAATCCACATAAACCAGCTATAAGTCGATAAATCGATTGAACTTCCAAAAGTTCTCAGTGTTATTGATGCAATTACTGCAATTACCAATCCAACTCCTAATTTAATTCCATTTTTCTCATAATTTCCTTTTGTTCTTTTTTGGAGAAATACAGGGAAAAAGATCATAAAGCATCCTAATCCTATACCTGTAACAAGCATTTTCAGATAAACCATTAGAAAAGGTTGTAGCACCCTACATATTACCATTAATTCTCCAATGATGATAAAGCCTTTATTTGGAAAACCTTTTTTGAAAAATAATAATATAATCGGAGTTAAAAGAAACAATAGAGCTAATACATTCTCATTCAATTCTACTTCGATAAGATTTAATGCATAAATCGATACTATGAAATCACTTAGTAGTTGAAAGAAGAATAGAAACAATAATGTAATTACAGCTAATTCTGAATATGTTTTCGTAATATATTTTTTATAGATTTCCATAATTATAGATTATCAATCTTTTATATTTAAAATTTAAAGATTTTTATCAAGAAGAAAAGTAAATTTAAATACATCATCAATATGATATATTTTTATAATTATAAAAAAATGTTAATAGAATCTAATAGAATATATGAGTTGAATATTATTAAAATTGATATGATCAAATTAAGAAATGAATTTTCAGAACCACATTACCTTGTATCTACTTCTGATGGAAATGTACTATTTTTAAGAGCATGGAATCCTCCATCGCCCTCAAAAGTTGCTATACTTATCTTCCATGGCATAACAGCTCATAGCGGCCCGTATAAAATGATAGGAGATGTATTATCACGAATGGGATATGCTATTTATGGATTAGATTTACGAGGTCATGGATTATCAGATGGAAATAGAGGGGATTATCCTAGCAAAGAGCGCCTTATTAAAGATATCGATGAAACTATTGAATTTTTAAAAGAGAAACATTCTACTTTAATAATTTTAGGTCATAGTTTGGGTGTAATGACTGCAATAATTGCTTCGAACTATTTCTTAGAAAACATAAATGGTTTGATTTTATTAAGTGGATCCAGAACTATACGACCAGGAGTTTATGCCAAAATTTCTTTTGGAAAGAAATTAAAAATTTTGTTTAACTCTCTAATTAAACCTAGTAAACCTGCAATTTCTTATCATCGGGATGGTATGGTAGGCTTAGATGATCCATTATTTAACTTTGCATATACCTTACGTTTCATGAATATCTTTAATCTTAAAAAGTTGAAATTTCCAGATAAGTTGGATATACCTGTTCTCTTAGGAGTAGGAGAAAATGATGAGCTCTTTTCAGTTGAGTCAGTTCGTTTATTTTTTGATGAAATCCCAAGCAATAATAAGAAATTCATCGTGTTACCTGGGGCACAGCATGCAGTATTTAAGGAGAATTCATTCAATGAATTAATTAATTGGCTAGCGTCAACATTTAAACTAAATAAGTAAAAAATCTTATAAAATCAGATAATAAATAATTATTTTAGAAATATCGAATGAAAATAATGGAAAATAAAATTAAAAATATAAGTATTATTGGATTTGGAAATCTAGGAAAGCAAATAGCGGAGAGAGCTGCTTTATATGACTATCAGGTTACGATTTATGATATAGATCAAAAAGGCATTAAGGAGTTTGTTGATGATGCACGTCTAAGGATTAAAGAAAGAGGATCAAAAGGAGATATATTCATTAAAACTTCTTTTAATGAAGCTGTAAAAAACGCAGATCTTATTATAGAAGCTGTACCTGAAAAATTAGAATTAAAGAAAACAGTTTTTTCACAGATTGATAAAGAAGCGCCTTTACATGCGATAATTGCAACTAATAGTTCTTCGATTCCTGTATCAAAATTAGAGGATTCTGTAAAACGTAGAGATAAAGTATTAAATATTCATTTTTACAAATTACCCATTTACCCAATGGTCGACATTGCCCGTGGAACTACTACAAGTGATGAAACCTTTGAATTAGGTAAAAAGTGGATTGAGAGTATAGAAGTAACTCCTTTAGTTTTAAAAAGAGAATGTCTTGGTTTCGTATTTAATAGAGTATGGCGAGCGATTAAAAAAGAATGTTTAAAGATTTGGGCCGGTGGATATGCAGATATTGAAACTGTTGATAAAGCGTGGGATATTTTTACAAAATCCCCGATACCACCTTTTAAACTTATGGACATTGTTGGATTAGATGTTGTTTATGATATTGAGATGATGTATTACAATGAAAGTGGAGATCCAAATGATAAACCTCCTCAAGCATTTAAAGATAAAGTAGAGCGAGGAGAATATGGTGTTAAGACAAATAAGGGATTTTATATCTATGACCCTAAATAATTTGTGAAATTATTCTAAAACAGTTATAATTAATGTGAAATAATATGGATAGAATAATTAAACAAATTGGAATAATAGGAGCAGGTTTAATGGGGAGGCAAATTGCCATCTGGACAGTTCTACATGATTATAATGTGAATATTTATGATATAGATCCTAATGCTCTTAAAGATGCTGAAGATTTTATAAATAGCGCTCTAAAGAGGAAAAAGAAAGATCGTCAAATAGTAATGATAAAATATTATAATGATCTCAATTCTGCTATGTCTCATGCTGATCTAGTCATTGAAGCTGTATCAGAGGATTTAAATATTAAAAAAAAAGTTTTTGCTCAAGTCGAAAGGGTTGTGTCTGACGATACTATTATAGCTACTAATAGTTCAACATATCCTGTTTCAAGGATCGAAGATGCGGTTGAAAAAAAGAATCGCGTTCTAAATATTCATTTCTACCCTCCAATTAATGCCAGACCAATGGCAGATATAATGCGAGGATTTCAGACAAGTGATGAAGTTTTTCAAAGAGGAAAGGAATGGATAGAAAGCATAAAATGCACACCACTTATCCTTAAGAAAGAAAGCTTTGGGTTCTTATTCAATCGCATTTGGAGGGCTACAAGAAAAGAATGTTTAAACTTATGGGCAAATGGAGTTGCAGATGTTGAAAATATTGACGAAGCTTGGAGAATTTTTACAAAAATGCCTTATGGTCCTTTTACAATGATGGATGGAATTGGTTTAGATGTAACCTATAATGTTGAATCCTCATATTTTCAAGAAACTAAGGATCCACGAGATAAGCCACCAGAAAGGTTAAAAGAAATGGTGGAACGCGGTGAGTTAGGAATTAAAAGCGGAAAAGGTTTCTATAAGTATAAGAGGGAAAAAAGTTAATATTTTTTTAATTTTTAACCATTTAACAATAGTATAAAAATCCAAACAAGTATAAAACTAATAATTAGAGATAAATTAACTAGCATAGTTGTTAACTTTTTATTATACCCGAGTTCAACAGAAAAAGGGATTATTGCCACTCCAATTGGCAAAATCAAAGAGATAGCAACGATTATTCGGAAAAGTGAGCTAAAAGGAGGAGAGGGAAGCGAGAAAAATAAACTTAAACTTATTGCTATACCTACTGAATACCTAATAATTAGCACTTTTAAAATAGTAATCCATTCACTTCTTTCAAAGTGAAAGTTCAAAAAGATACCTAATAATAAAAGCGCTAATGCTGTATTCGCACGAGCGACTACATTTATTAGTTCACTGAAAAAGAGTGGAATAGTTATACCAGAAAAATTAATTAGTAAAGCCACAGCATAAGTTAGCAGTGGAACTGATCTCAATAATTTTTTTCCTATAAATTTAATACCTAATTTTTCTGTTTCAAACTGATTCTTAGGTGAATATAATGTCCCTAGCATATAAGATAAGACAAATATAGAAAATGCATTTCCTGCATCAATAAACGTAATCAATTGCATTCCATTTTCACCCCATATTCCTTCCACTAACGGGAAGGAGAAGTGAACAACATTAAATCCGATCATTGTCATCAGCATTAATCCTTTAGTTGATCGAGGAGTCTTTTGGGTAATTAGTGAGCCAATAAATGCCATTATTATTCCAAATGAGATGTTTATTAATGGTAATAAAATAAGAGAAATTTCAAATTGGACAGTACTCGTATATTTGAGAATAACAGCTGGTAAAGTAATGTTAAAAATTATTTTCGCTAGGATATCTCCATTTTCTTCTTTAATCAAGTTCACATGCTTTATGATATATCCAATTGCAATAATTGTTAAGGAGATAAGAAATGTTGTGTTAATATCAGTCATATAATATTCCAGAAAGTATGATAGTTTTCAATTGAAAATGTATAATTATTGAATAATGTTATTAAAAAAAAAATTTTTTCCCTTTATAATTCATAATCGCTTAGATTATAATTTATATCACGCTTTCACTAGATATGGAAAAATATTCAAAAGAAGAACTAATCAGAAAATCTAAGATTCCTGGAATAAATGCTCTAAAGATGCATAGCTTTTATAAAGGGAAAATGCAAGTTATGCCTCGTTGCCAAGTATCTAATTATGACGATTTTGGTATCTGGTATTCTCCCGGTGTGGCTGCACCTTGTAATGAAATATATAAAAATAAAGAGAAAGTATACGAATATACGAGTAAATGGAATTATGTAGCAATAGTATCTGATGGGAGTAGAGTATTAGGATTAGGAAATATAGGTCCAGAAGCATCTTTACCAGTTATGGAAGGTAAAGCATTATTATTCAAATATTTAGGAGGAGTTGATGCATTTCCACTTAGCATTGGCTCCAAGAATTGCTGTGATGCGGATCAAATCATAGAATTTGTAAAAATGATTCAGCCAACGTTCGGAGGTATTAATTTAGAAGATATTAGTAAGCCGAAGTGTTTTACTGTTCTCGATAAGTTACGGGCAGACCCTGAAATAACTATTCCTGTTTGGCATGACGATCAACAAGGAACTGCTTGTGTTACGCTCTCAGGTTTAGTTAATGCATTGCGTATTGTAGGGAAAAATAAGAATGATATTAAAATTGTGTTTAATGGTATTGGAGCAGCAAACTTTGGTATATATCGGTTATTAAATGCTGATAATTTTAATATTAAAAATTCAATTTTTGTAGATTCACATGGAATATTATATAAAGACCGAGCAGACTTAAAGTGTCCAGGAGATTATAGGTGTGAAATAGCAAATATTAGCAATAAAGAGCAGGTTCAAGGAGACTTAGGTAATGCAATAGAAGCTGCGGATGTCCTTATATCTTCAAGTATTCCTGGACCAAATGTCATTAAAAAAGAATGGATTTCAAAAATGACGGATAATGCAATTGTGTTTGCTTTAGCAAATCCAATCCCAGAGATTTTTCCATGGGATGCACATGAGGCAGGAGCAAGTATAGTCGCGACGGGGAGATCTGATTTTCTAAACCAAGTAAATAATTCTTTATGTTTTCCTGGATTGTTTCGAGGCGTCTTAGATGTACGTGCTAGTACAATAACTGATGAGATGTGCATCGCAGCATCCTATTCTTTAGCAAATTTAGTATATGAAATTGAAGGGTGCTTGGTTGAAAGTTGCATTTTGCCGACAATGGAATACGAAGAAGCATTTGTACGAGAAGCAGTAGCTGCTGGATTAAAAGCAATTGAACAAGGCATTGCTAAAGTTAAATTATCCGAAGAAGAATTATACAATAACGCAAATGATATAATTACCAATTCTCAAAAGCAATATGAAGCTTTAATGAACAATGGATTAATACCTAAATTTACTGAATATGCAAAATAAAAACCCTTATTTTAAACAAAAATGTACTTCTTTTACTAACCTTAATTAAAAATTATATATAGTATGTACTCTCAAAATAATTTAGATTAAAATAACATTATTCTTTATAGGTTAATAAAATGAAATCAAACTTGCTTTCAAATAATAAGCTTATCATAACTTGTGCAATCACCGGTGGAATTCATGGAAAATGGGCTAATCCTTCATTACCTATAACTGCAGAAGAGCAGGCTCAAGATACTTTAGAATGTTATGAAGCGGGGGCCTCAATAGTGCATATTCATGTAAGAGGAGATGATGGTCAAAATACACCTGATTTGAAATATTATAACAAAACAATAAAGTTAATCGGTGAAAAATGTCCAATTATTCGACAAATTGGGAACGGAATCGGAGCTCGCGTTGTTACTAGCCATACAATTACTAAGACTGGAAGAAAACAAGTTCATTCTGACATTGTACAACCAACTCTGGAAGAACGCTTAAACCTCTTAAATATAAATCCTCCTCCCGAAATGCATACTATAAATGCGGGAACCTTTGAATTTCGTACCCCTTATGGTGGAGCAGTATTTAATAATCCCATGGATTTCAATAAGAAATATATTAGCAAGTGTAAGAAAAAGGGTTTTGGGTTAGAGATTGAAGTATATGACTCCAGCCATATTGCCAATATTATGGAATTGGTTGAACAAGGAATTTTAAATCCGCCTCTTCACTTCAGTATTGTATTAGGAATAAAAGGAGGGGCACCTGCCAGCATTGAAAGTTTACTACATATGGTTCACCAAATTCCTGAAGGGTCTACTTGGCAAGTGGTAACAGTAGGGAAGTTTAATTTGCGTACCACTCTAGTAGCTATGTGTATGGGAGCGAATGTCCGAACCGGTTTGGAAGATACTATATATTATCAGAAAGGTGAACCAGTACAAAATAACGCTCAATTAGTTAAAAGAATGGTCCGATTAGCAAAAGAAATTGGTCGAGAACCTGCTACTGTTGATGAAGCCAAACAAATATTAGGATTAAAAAAATAACTTATTTTTTTCTTTAACATATTTATAATCCATTATTAAAACCAAGAATGTCTTATGGTAATATTTTATTAAAAATTTAAATTTAAAAAAAGAAAAAAAAATATTAGATTATTTTAATTCTGGATGCTTTTGAATTTCTGCTCTAACCTCTTCTAAACGCTTCCCATGTAAACCAAAAGATTTCATAAAAATGATTCCAACAATTAAAGCAATTGCAGGAAATATGAACATAAGTGCTTTTAATCCTATTTCTTTCAAAAATGGATTAGGTACAATAAATTCATATTGTTTATCCCAGCCAATTGAGCCGAACATGCTATATAATGATATTACAACTAGTATTATTGAAATTCGATGAATAAAGGCATTAATTCCGTAAAAACTTGCTGATCTTTTAACCCCAAATTTTAACGCATCCTCATCAATTACATCTGCATGAATAATATCTACGTAAAATAAGGCGCCGGATAATGGAAAACCTTGGATTGCGGTAATTATTATAAAAATAGTGGTAAATTGAGGGCCACTAATTATGAAATATGGGAAGAGTGTAATAATCCAGATTCCCATGGTAATCATAAAAGCTTTTCTCATTCCGAGTTTAAAGCCCATTTTTCTATGAAGCGGCATAGTGATGGCAGCAACTAAGAATGCTAACATTAAGGCGATACTTACGATCGAAGATTGATTTATTTGTAATACTTCATCTGCGTAAATAGGGATAATTATTGGTAACATACTAAAACAATACCAAACCATAGTGTTAGCTAACACAAATTTTACAAATGTCTTGTTAGTTAAGGTGATTTTTAAAGATTTAAAAAAGGATGGTCGTTTTTCTAAATCAGCTCTGCTTTCCTCTTTTTCTCTTATCCCTTTTAAAAGAAATGGTATAGATGCAACAATTGTTATCACTGCAACGATTACTATCGCAACTAAATATTGATTCATTATTAGGGGAACTTGTTCTGGAGTATCCGGAACATAGTCGGATACAAACACAGCTGGTAATAATGCGCTCAAAATTAAAGCTACTATAGTCGTGATTTTAATGAATAGATTGGTTGCTGCTCTTTTTTTTTCTGTGGGAAACATTTCAGGGAAAATGGCATTGACGTTGACATCAAAAAGAGTATAGAAGAATTCGAAAACGATGATAATGAAAAGGAAATAGAAAAACTCGGCGAGTTTTGTAACAGTATTAAAGGGTACATAAAATAAGAAAATCATAGAGAGACATAAAGGTATAATAGATATGATTAAGAAGAATTTTCTTTTTCCCCACTTTCCTCTAAATTTTGACCTTTCTGAAAGTGCTCCGAGTAGAGGATCATTGGCAGCATTCCAAATCCCCCATATCACATAACCAAGTATCATTAATGATGTTGGAATTTGAACTACTGTAAAATAAAACGTAAAAATCAAGAATTGAAATATTTGATAGGTGAGTTGATCAGGTATCGCTGATAATCCAAAAAGAAACTTTTCTTTAAATGGTAACTTTTCTTCACTCATTTTTAATCTCTAAATTCTAATTAGATTTAATTAAACTTATTTAAATGAGATTTTATTTAAAATTATGGTTTTACTGATTTTAATTATTTAACTAAAAGCTGAATATTTCTTTATGCAACATTTATAAGATTATGAATTAATTCAATTTTAACAATTTTAAAAAATATTTTAGAATAAATCTTATGTCATCAGATGAAAATGAAATTGTAGAAGTAGAAACTGTAACTTCAAAGCGAAACGTTTTCTTTTATGCAATGTATGATTTGGCTAATACTATCTATTCTATGATAATTGTGAGTTTAATTATTAACCGATATGTATTAGTAATAGGGCAGTTAGAATATGGAATGTCATATGGAGATGCTAGTTTTATCTTTGGCGTTGCTAGTGCAATCATGCAAATAGGAATTGCAGTTTTGGTTCCCATTATTGGTGCGTTAAGTGATCGAGCAGGCAAACGAAAGCCATTTATAATAAGTCTAACTTTCATCATTCTTATCTTTGCAAGTCTTATTGGTTTGTACCATAATCTTTTACTAGTATTGCTCTTTTACATAATAGCAAATATTGCCTACAATTTCAGTTTAATTTTTTTTGATGCGATGCTTCCTTTTATCGCAAAAAAGGAGGATGTCGGCAAAGTGTCAGGATTTACAGTTGCTTGGGGATATCTAGGAACAATCATTTCTCTTCTAATATTATTACCATTAATTTCAATATATGGCAATGTAGTGAGTGATCCAACCTCTCCCGAAGGGTTAGGGTATGGATATACTAGTGATGCGATCCCATTCATCCTTTCAATGGTTTTGTTCTTCATCTTTGCTATTCCTTTCTTGTTTGTGCGCGAAAAACATAAGAAAGGGAAATTACCGCCTATAAAAGAATTATTTTCGGGTGCTTTCAGACAGATCAGAGGAACATTCAGAGAATTGAGGAAAAATAAGCAGTTGTTTATCTTCATGTTAGGATACTTTTTTGTGTCGGACATCGCGAGTGTACTTATCTTATATATGACTCCATTAGTTACAGATGGTTTAGTGATTGGCTTTGAGCCTAATAAAGGGGATGATACTGTTGCTATAATGTTCATTATAATTGCTACAGTTTCTGCTGTTGTTTTTACATATTTTGTCGGTAAATTTGGTCATAAATATGGTGCGAAAAAAACATTCTATCTTGTAGGTGCATTATGGATAACAGCACTAATTCTGGGTATAATCCTTACCTTCTCAACACCTTATATTCTAGTAGGTGCAAATTTTCCTTTCATACTGAGTCTTCTTATGGGAATAATAGCAGGGCCCGCTCTCGGAGGAACTTGGGTAGCGCAACGTATTATGGTAGTAGAACTTGCTCCTCACGAAAAGTTCGGAGAATTTATGGGTTTTTCAGAAATTAGCAATAAAGCATCTTCTGCCATTGGTCCATTAGTGTGGGGAGCTATATTGCTAACTTTTGACCTTATAGGAAAAATCGCATATGGTTTTGCTTTAATGTCAGTTGGTTTAATATTAATCATAGGAATAATAATTATTTCGTTCGTAAAACCAAAAAGATAAAACCAACTATCTTTTTTTTAATTTTATTTGAATACACTATTATAAAAAAATAAAAATAGATTAGATTATATCTAATTTTTTGCCAACTTTTTCGATAGCAGCTAATGCCATGTTAAGATCGTCCTTAGTTAATAACGCATTCATTTGCACTCGTATTCTTGAAAGTTCTCGAGCTACCATTGGAAAAACAATGGGTGTGCCATAGATATTTTCTTCTTCAAAAAGGACACGCGCCAATTCTTGAGCTTTTCCAGGGTCTCCTATAATTAAGGGGATAATTGGAGTTTCCGAATTACCTGTATTATATCCCATATTCTGGACTTCTTTTTTAAAATAATTGGTATTATCCCATACACGCTGAACATGTTCAGGTTCATTCTCAACTACTTCAATTGAAGCAATATTAGCTGCTACTACTCCAGGGGGATGAGCAGTACTTAATAAATAAGTTCGACTTTTATTTGCACAAAACTCAATTAAATCCTTTGAGCCCGCTACAGTTCCGCCAAAGACACCAAATCCTTTACTCATGCTTCCACCTTCGACGTGTACTTTTCCTTGTAAATTAAAGTGTGCAACAATACCTCTGCCTTTTCCTAAAACTCCTTCACCATGACAGTCATCCACGAAGATTATAGCACCAAAGTCTTCTGCTACTTTAGAGATCTTATCTAAAGGGGCTATGTCTCCATCCATACTAAAGACACCATCAGTTATAATACAGATTCTCCTTGCCCCTTCTTTTTCAGCTTCGTTCAATTGCGTTTCTAAGTCTCCAACATCACGATGTTTATAAATAATTCTTTTAGCTCCGGAGAGACGTACTCCATCAATAATAGAGCCATGATTTAACTCGTCTGATACTACGATATCTGGTTTCCCAACTAGCATGGGAATTAGTCCCGAGTTAACTGCAAATCCAGTTTGACATAAAAGTGATGCTTCTACTTCCTTAAATTTCGCAAATTTTTCTTGAAATTGTTTAGTAAGATCAAAACTACCAGCAATAACGGGAACTGCACCAGCACCAGCTCCATACTTTTTTGTTGCATCTATACTGGCTTGAATGATCTTCGGGTGCATTGCTAACCCTAAATAATTGTTAGTGTTAAGCATTAATACTTCTTTACCATCAACTTTGGAGTGAGGTTTAGAACCTTGTTCGAGGTAACGAATAATCCACTCTAAATTATTATTTCTTAACTCAGTGATTTCTTCTTTGAGAAATGCTGTGGGAGAACGTTTCATTTAATCACCATATATCTTTTAAAATTCTTGATTATTACATTATTTAATGGTATTTAGAACAGTTTATATGTTTTACTTATATGAAAAATAGGGGAAGGAAGTGGGAAAAAGGAATAAAGCTTTTTTAATTGACTAAATTATGAATAATACTAATAATAAATGAACTACGATTTCGATAATTATGAGGAGAATACTTGTTATTGGAAGCGCTGGGCAAATTGGAAGTGAATTAGTTCCTGTTCTTCGTGAGAAATATGGAAATGATAATGTAATCGCGACGGGTCGAAAAACTCCTCTTCCAGATATAATTAAAAATAATGGTCCCGTAATATATCTAGACGTATTAGAAAAAGAGATGCTTTCAAAAGCAGTCCATGAATATAATATTGATACAATATTTCATATGGCTTCTATATTATCGGTAGTGGGAGAGAAAATGCCGCAAGCAGCGTGGAATATAAACATTAACGGTTTAATTAACGTATTAGAGGTTTCCAGATCATACAATATTAAAAATTTGATCTGGCCAAGTTCAATTGCCGCATTTGGACCAACCACTCCAAGAGAGAACACTCCAAATACTACTGTGTTACAACCAACCACAATGTATGGAATAACGAAAGTAGCGGGAGAATTATTGGCAGAATATTATTATAATAAATTTCATCTCGATGTTCGATCGATTCGCTTACCTGGAATTATAAGTAGTGAGACATTGCCAGGAGGAGGTACTACGGATTATGCTGTAGAGATCTTCTATGAAGCAATAAAAAATAAAAAGTACACCTGTTTTTTGCGAGAAGATACAGTCTTACCAATGATGTATATGCCTGATTGTAATAAATGTATGATTGATTTATTAGAAGCAGATAATTCCAA
>CAYUTF010000046.1:0-24866 GCA_964447495.1 uncultured archaeon | reverse complement strand
AGGCTATTGAACAAATATTTATTAATATAATTCTTTAATTCATTCTCAAAAAAAGCATTATAGTCTCCATAAGTATTAATTCTATCCGTGTAAACTGTTTCAAATAAGATATTGTTAGATAATAAATCTTCCATAGGAATACCAATCGTATTTAAGGCGGAATTTGTCGATAAGATAATACTTTGAATGATTTCTTTCTTTTGAAATTCAGTATCATGTGCTAATTTAGAAAATATTGTTATGTTTTTAAAAGTAAAGAGGTCTCTGATATAAGCATGAACCTTATCTAAATATTCAATAATTTCATTTTGTAATGTAAGACATAAATTTGATAAGAAAAAATTTACTTGCTCCATAATTATCGCTACAATCGTTATAGATTTACAATAAATAAACAAATTATAAAGGATAAAAAAATATTTAACTTTGTTTAATAATTTGGAGAAATGATTTTTAATAATTTAGATAAGAAAATAAAATAAGTTCTCGATACTTACAAATAAATCAGATATATCACTTCTATCAATTTGATCTTAAATGGATAATACTTATTATGATTATCTCGCTAATGATTATAATCTCAAAAGGAAAAAACCTTGGAATGCGTTAGCAGAATTTCTAGAAGATATAAATAGAGAAAATTTAGGGTCATCAGGTTATTGCCTCGATTTAGGTTGCGGAAATGGGAGAAATTTTCCGCTTTACTCTAGCTATTCTAACCATATCATTGGGCTTGATAATTCAATTGAGTTGTTAAAAAAAGTTCAAAAAAATGTGGAAGCTATGTCAAATGAACAAAAAAAAGGATTAAATCATACCCAATTAATACTTAGTTCTTTAAAGTCACTTCCTATAAGATCAAATGTTATCCATTCGGTCTTTATGATAGCTGTAATTCACCATATTAAGGGAATTGATAATAGAAATGCAATAATGGAACAAATTTATGACGTTATCAAAGGAAATGGATGGTTAATCATATCTGTGTGGCGTAGATTTCAAAAAAGGTATAAAAACTTTTTTATAAAGGATTTTATTAAAAGGAAAGTTATAGAAAACTATTCAAAAGAACAAGAAGAAAGAGGATTAAGTGAATATGGAGATAAATTTATCCCTTGGACATTGTCAAAAGAAGGAAAAACATATCAAAGATTTTACCATTTCTTTTCTTATCGAGAAGCTAAGAACTTAATGGAAAAATTTATTATTTCTATAACGAAAAAATTAGGAGGTCCAAATAAGAAAGATAATTATTTTTTCCTAGCGAAAAAATGATTTAAATTGGATGACAGATAATTGAGTTATAAGCTTTAATTATGAACGGTTTAAAATTTTCATAAAATTTATCAACAATAGCCGTATGGACATTTATTAGGCGTTCTGTGATGTCGCAATAAAAAATACCATGAATACTTTTTTCTGGATAAAATCTCTTTCTTATCATTTTAGATCTTCGACCAAACCAAGTCGTAAATTCATGACTTAAAAGCCATGAATTCTCTTTTGAAGTAATGACTAATCCAATTGAATTATATGTATCAATAGATGTTTGAATTTCTCGTCCAAAAAAAAAACTTTCACGTTCTTTTTTCTCCCAACTAATATCCATCTTAGCATTACTCCCCCAAATTTCATCAAAATCATTTTGGGAGTGAAAAATAAGGTTTCCTTTATTTTCATCGCCATCAAATTCTACTTCTTTAAACCATATAGGCATTTTATTAACTTGTAAATTCCCTTCCGGCTTATTATAAACGTAATAATTGTACTCCATATTTATTCTCCCTTTATTCCATATTTGGTGAAGATGCACTATTGTAACTCTTGTAATAGAGGAATTGATTATCTGAGAGCTATCATTTTTGTATTAGTTCTTTAGCTTCTTCTATCCATTTTTTAATTCTATCCTCGGAACATCCCTTTATTAGCTGAGATAGTTCATTAGGATCTTCTGCTATGAGTTCTTCTACGGATTCTACACCTAATTCCACGAATTTCTTTTCAGTTGTAGTACCTAATCCCGATAATTTAGTAAGAGGTATTTTTCCTCCCTTAGATGTTTCTATTTTTGTGACTTTGGATTTTGCTTTTACGCCTTCTTCCTTAATAGGAGCAGGTTTTACAATCGCTTCAGCTTTCTTAGGAGCAGGTGTTTTCTCTTCAGTAATAATTGGCTTTTCTTTTTTTGGTTTAAATTCTGTTCGCCGTTTCTCTTTTGCAGTAAAAGGTTTACGCTTCTTTGCGTGTGTTTTTGGAGATTTAAGATTCTTTAAGCTTTCAATATTCTCTTGCCGAGCAGATTTTCTTAAAAAATCAATCCTAATATTTAACTTATCAAGCTCTTGAACCGTTTTTCCAGCTTGGCTAATTTCTTTTAATGAAAAACCTTTTCCTTTCCTTAAAAACGCATTATTTGAAGGTGAAATTACCATAGCAATGACTTTTTTATTATCTTCCATAATAAAATTACCGCTTTTTTAGTATTAATGTATTTTAGATAAACATTAAGACTTTTTATTTTTTTCTATTTCAAACCTAAAAGATGGAATTAAATAGAAATCATTAGTGTTATTTGAAACCCTAAGATGCCACAAAAATAAGAAAAGAGACAAATTTTAAATTTGAATGATATCTAATTGTTCCAACTTTTTTAAAGCCTCATAAATCTCTAATTTCGTTTTACCAAATATTCTTGATATTTCAAGCGGGGAAGTCTCTCCGTTACATTTAATTGCTATTTGAAATTCCTCCTCACTTATCATTCCCATTGAAATTATCTTCTTTAATACACTTTCTGCGATCAACAATTTAGGAAATACTTCAGCTATGGTTCCTCCATGAGTTAGATTTTCTATATCTGTAATAATTGTTTGGAATCTACTCTTATCAGTAGTATTTCTAAATACTTCAATATCTGATTTATGCTTTTTCCAAAATCTGTTGGCAATTTTCCGTATTACTTCAATTAAGCGATCTTTGTTATCATCAGCGTCAGAAATTGAACAAAACAAAATCCTTGAATAGGGATGGTAAAATATAATAATAATTGAGTTTTCGGATTCAACAGTTCGCAATAATTCATCCTTTTTCTCTCCTTTTGCCATCGCATCTTGAATATTATCAATGATTCGGTTAATTTCTTTAAAAAAACCAGGGATGATACCTTTATTAATCTTACTTTCTTTAAAATCCTTAAAAGACGCTTCTAATATAGATATACCGTTATCCCCATCAATTAAATAAATTTTATAAATCAAAATATAAAGTAAGTAAAATAATTATTTTACCAATATAATAAAAATTCCCTCTTAAGAATGTTTTTTATTATACTAAAGAACAATTAAAAATAAAAAGAGAGATTTTTATGACTAATACAAACATATTCTTATTTCTGTTAAACTAAAATGTCAAGAAAAAATCAACTTATTTTGTTTGCAATCATATGTAGTTCTCTGATTACGACAATATTATTTCCAGAAAATCTTATTATTATTGAAAAGGAATCTCTTAAATTAAGTAGTATTACAGATAATGGAACAAGTAAATATCAGATTAAGCAAAGTGTAACGTATCAAGTCGAAATTAATTTCTCAATTCAGCAAATAAGTGGATCTGGAAATTATTACGTTAAGTTACCACGGTTGAATGACCGTCAACCTAATTCTCTCCTTACGCCTATGTGCCCTCCATACCAAGAGAGTATTTTACTCTATAATAAGATTTCAGGCTATATTCCAACTGAGATCTTATTAGACCATACAGACAAATTTAATAATACCTATGATTCTTTCAATGCAAGTCTTAATTTTGAAAATCCTGAAGTAAAATTGAGCTCTAAGTATTTAGTTACACTTAATGAAATTGCATTTGAGAATATATTACCCTCAGATATAGAGACGTATAATTACTCTGATGACATTTTTGGACTTTATTGTAATAAATCGGAAACGTTTTATAATAAAAATGATACCAATTTAATTAGTTTATCAAATAGCATTGTCAATCCTTCAGATAATCCCATTACAAAAGCACAAAAAATAATTAACTGGATTTCCAACAATATTGTATATAATGATAGCCTTGATGTAGAGATAGGCGCTTCTAGTGCTTATGGAAATTTGACTGGCGATTGCTCTGAATTTTCAAGTTTAATGATTACTCTTCTTCGAATTCAAGGCATACCTGCTCGTAAAGTTACAGGGTTTTGTGTATCCAATATTAACAACTTTAAACCCGAAATTGGAGATATTTATACATTCTATTCACGATATGGAGAGTCTCCAACGTTATTAGGCCATGCGTGGATTGAATATTATGTGCCCAATATTGGCTGGATTGCTTGTGATCCTACATGGTATCAAGTTACTCATACCTACTTTAATAGAATTGATTATCTAAGATTCAATTATAATATTGGAGCATGGTTTTTTTTCCCTCCTGATGAAATGCATAGTGAATTTCCAGTTCCCTATGCTACGGGTTTTTTTTCAGGCGCTTATACTTATGAATTTGAGTTCAAAGTCACTGTTATCGATACAAATTATCTTGGAATAGATCCACTTGTGTTAATTATAATAGTTGTAATTACAGCTGTTGTAATTATATCAATAACTAGTTTAGTAATAGTAGTAAAAAAGAAGAGAAAACCGGTTTATTAAAATTTATTTAATATTTTATTTTTCTAATTAATTTAATATCTTTTCTAAAAGCATTAAATTAAATTCTGTTTAAATATAGGTTTTGATCAAATCTTTTAAATTATTCGCCAATTTCGGTAAATGTTTTTCGATTTTTTCTATTTTTTCTGTTATATCCATAAATAATAATAGATAGAGATTATATTTTTCTACTCCAATCTTTTGAAAGACAATTCTTTTTGATTCATCTGTTATTCCAGAAGTAATAATAAAGTCTTTTTTTAGTATTTTAAATTCTTTAAAGGTTTTATATAAAGTTTGAAAATGAGGAGCTGAAATTTCAAATACTTTATCTGCTATATCTGAGTTTGAGTAATTAGATAAAATAATTCCATTCTCGTTTAATAGAAGTGTGGCATCGGAATGGGTCTTTTTGGAAAAATTTCGCAGTTGGTTCTTAAATAATTCACGATTTGGACTAAGTTGCGATAAACCAAATGAATATGCTGAGATAAGACTCCAGTGGTCAAAGATTGAAGTTTGAAATATTTTTATGAAATAATTTTGAGAATTTTTCATTATCTCATTTTTGATAAAATCGAGGTTCTTATTAATCTCCTTTGATTTTTTCAAATCAGGGTCCAGTTTATTTATACAAATTACAATAGGAGGAAATTCTTCAAATTCTCTGAGAGAATTTATTATTTTTAAAAATAAAGAGATAGATTCTTCAATTCGCTCACTATCTTGGATATCAATAAAATAAAATAATAAGTCTACATTATAGAGATATACCTTACCTTGCTCGAGAAATCTCTCGCGATATTTTTTTTGTCCTCCTAAATCCCAAATAGATATCTGCGAATTTTGTTCTTCGAATAATCTCTCTTCTGTTCGTGATATACCTTTAGTTGGTAAGGTTTTTATAATTTCTGAATATCTCTTTTTAACCGCAAGTAGAAAACTCGTTTTTCCCGCTCGATCCAACCCAGTGAATAAAATTTTAAGCTGTCTTTTCACTGAGAAAGGATCTTTAATTTCATTTGTAAATTCAAATAACTCTTGTTTAAGCCCATATAAGATCTTTTTATTTTGATCATAAGTATTTTGAGATTGAATTTTGGATGCGGCAGTATCAATGATAACTCTTAAATATTTCATATTCTCATAAAAAAAGATTTTATTTGCTTCTTCAGTCAAAATTGTTATGGTCGCTGCTTTCGCATTACCCCGAGCATTTTCATCAGGAATTAGAAAAAAGTATGTTAAGCCATTTAATTTTAAATCTGGAAAAGGTAAGACGCCAAAATAGGCAATTCCTTCAATACTAGTACCATTTTGATATATTGAATCCCCCATTAGTAAACTTATAGTTTTCATTGCAATTAATAAACGCGCTGATTCATCTAAATCTTCTGGCCAATAAACTTTGGGCGTCGGTCCATCATCATCAAATAAACTAAATACAATCGATGTAATAATTTCTTTTTTTTGTTCTGTCATTATATCACTATTATTTAGCGCATGGTCTGATTATATAAAATAGACTAGTCGAAGCAGAGATGATTAAAATTCCCTTTCAAATTTCAATATATATTAAAATTAATATATGAATAAAGTAAGTGTTAATAAATTTAATTACGTCGTAACTTATTTTACAAATTTCAGACTCTTTATCTTTGTTTTCATGCAAATCATGTCTAAAAACTCTAAAAAAGCATCATCATTATGATATTGAGATTTGGCTTTTTTGAGGGAAATTTCCTCTTTAGCTCCGTGCTTGATTAAGGAGTGAAAGGTACCTTGTAACTCTAATTTTTTAAATAAATCAATATCAATTCTCTTGTCGAATTTAGTTGAATTACTATAATATTCCATTGAAATTTCAGGAAAATGCTTTTGATCTAATTTAACGAATCTCTCGATTGCTCTTTCTGAGGAGTCTTCTATTAAACTATAACTTTTATTAAACTTTATTGACATTTCACTGCAAATATTTACCATTTCAGATATTATACGCTTGCCTAAATCAAATGATGTGGAGTTTTCGTGCATCATACTTTCAGTCATTATTTTAATAGCTTCGTTTAAGCCAACGAATCCTATACATAAATCTTGATTCTTTAGCTGATATAAAGTGTTGTTTTCAATCAAACTATTACATAATGGTAAATGGTTTGTGGAAAGTCTTTTTTTGATTATTTCGTATTTTTTATTTAAAATTTCAGCGCTCAAGCGTAGCTTTAGCGTTAAACCATCTAAAAATTTAACCTCATCAGTATTTAAATATGCTATCCGGGGTAAGTTGATGGTTATTTTTTGAAGTATTCCACTGTTTAGATATTTTGAAGAATTGTTTGTTGCATCTGGTCTATGAGTTTCAGAGAAGAATGAATTTATTAACAGGGGAGTATGATTTGTATTAATTTCATTAACAACTTTCAAATATAAATCATGATACGTCTTTAAGCATTCATTGTTGAAATATATCTTGTGTAAAGGATAATGAAATGCATTGGAATAATAATCTCCTTCCGTAAATATATCTATAAAACCATCAAAAAGTTTTACACATTCAGAAGTATAATCTTTATAAGTACCATATATTTTCCCATGAGGACCAATAGCTGGTTCATCTAGAAAATAGTTAGTTATTGTTGGATAACATTCTATTGAAGATTTAAGGTATCTTTTGCCCGATATAGCAGATAAATGATTAATCTCATAAATAAAAGTTTTCAGTTCATTTCGAATTGTGGATTCTGATAAAGTACCAATAAAGGGAGCTAAAAAAATTGTTAAATGATTAAATGCTTGATGTCCCGAAAATTCATTTTGAATCAACCCGGACCAATTAGCTAATTGATTTAATGCTTCTCTTAAATTCTGTGGAGGTCCAACTTTATATGAAAAGGAGTCATAATCAGTGGGGGGTATCCCATATTTTAAAATAATTCTAGGATCCCAATTATGTTCATATGGTCTTAGATCAAAATATTTTAGTTGATGAATGTAAATGTCACCGAATAAATGTGCTTTGGATTCTTCATCTGTTAATATTCTTAACAACGTATACTCTTCAGCTAATTTATTAGCTGCCCAATGGTGTATCTTTTCGGGGTTTATTACTTTTTTAATATCATTGGTATCTACTTTTTCTAAAATATCCTCATAATCCATTAACGGCATTCCAATGCGAGTATATAATTTTCTCTCTTCTTCATAATGATTTTCAGATAAAATTGAACAAACTATTTCTCTTATATGTGGTCCTGAAAGGAATTTTATTCCAGAGCTTATAATTCTTCTTACTACAAGTTCAGTAACGTGCTTTGCTTCCTCTTCTTGCATACCAGTTTCTTTAATTATACTCTCAAGAATTTTTAAGGTGTCAAAATCAACAACATCTCCTTCAGATCTAAAGACTTTTGGCAATAGGTGCATTACGTCTCGTCAACTTTTTTAATTTCTTTTTAGATATTTTCACTAGATATTATTATTAAAGAGATTTTAAAAAATGAATTATTAACACATTAAAGTTGGAAAGTTTAGTTAGAAAAGAATTTCTATTTGAACTTTCAAATTCATTTATTATGTTATTATTATATCAACACTCTCTTTGAATTATATACAATATGAAACCTCACTGTAATTATGCAAGATGATTTGTTTTCAGAATCTTCATTAAAACAATTTTTTTATGATATTTATTCGATATTGAAACAATCCACCCCTGAAGTAACGGAAATTTGGTGTGAAATGTCAGATATTGAATATTTTAATGAGTTTGCTCAAGATGAAATAATAGAAGTTGTTTCGTATTTTGACTTTGTTTCTATTAAAAAGGGAAATTATATTGAATATCTTGTAATAAATAAGATTCTATTTATTATTCGAAGCTTTAAGTATCTTCAATATGACATTACTTTTCTTTCAAACTTATTAAATTATGATGGTTTTGAAGCATTGGTTAGACTAATTTTGATGGAAAACAATTATTATACTTCTAAAAATTACAGATTTTCAGATAAATCAAATTTTAAATCAAAAACCCATCAATCCAAATATGAGATTGATGTAATTGGGATTGATAGAAATAAAATTTTGCTCATTGATTGCAAGCAATGGAAACGGAAAGATTCATATAGTGCAATCAATAAAGCAGCAAATTTACAGTTTAGACGAGGGTTAGCTCTCAAAAATAATTTGGAAATTCTTTCAGAGATGATCCTATCAATATTAGGTATTAGAAAAATCCAAAAAATAAAACCACCTTTCATTATAATTCCCCTTATGGTTACTTTAGAAAATAATTGGATAAAGATTAATGAAAATTCAGTACCCATTGTAGGGATATCTAACTTTAATTCCTTTTTACAAGAACTGCCATATAATCTCTACTATTTTAAAACAATTAAAATCAATAAATTACATATACAAAAACAATTGCTATAATATTAGTTATTTTGATAAACCTAAATATTGTTTTACTTGCTTTTTTACTATATTTGCAGCAAAATTTATAATACCTGACTTAACTCTCGGTGATGAGAATATAATAAGGATCATATCGCTCCCCAAAGAATTCTCTGCATCTATAGGCGCAAGATCAACCACACCTTTAGATCCTCGTACCGAAATATTCATTAACTTGCCTGCGCTCAAACCCTCAATAATATCTGTTCCTATCATTGATAAATTTTGACCAATCGTGGCAAATAAGGAATCTGACATTCGTGAAGAAATTGCTGATGCTAATATAGTTCCGTCTTTTTTGATAATTGCTGATGCTTCAATATGTAAATCTAATTTCAACAACTCTTTCAGAATTTCGCTCATACTTGAAGGTGGTATTGCCTCTTCTTTTTGTTTTTTCGTTTCAGCTGTCATTTCTGTTGGTAATTTTTGAACAGTTATCTTTTTTGAAAGAAAACGCAATACTTTTGTCATATCTTCTTCTAATTGTTTCTGTTTCATAAGCGTAGATTCTGAATGAGGTGTTTTAGCCTCACTAAAGTCAGGCTTGCTTAATGATGTCGAATAATATATTCCCTTTGAAGCAATAATTGAGCCATTAAAGGGTTTGGGTGTTATCTCAGTTAAGAATTCTCTCTCATCGCCTTTATCTATCTCTATAGCTTCCTCATATACTTCTTCTTTAAAAGTCTCCGGTTCTGATTCTACGTTTTCAATTTTTCCGTGAGGTATTTCCTTAAGTTCTGACACTTTTGGCTTCTTAATTTCAATTGGTTTATCGATAGTTTTGGATTGTTTTGGCTTAACTTCTTTTTTTTTAGGTAATGTAAGTCTTATACGAGTCGGTTTAGATGATATTGGAAGTAATGCTCCACATTTCCTACATATATTGCCATCTGTTTCGTTATTAGTAGCGCCACAATTACTACAGATAATCATCCAAAAATCCCTTTGCTGTCAATTGATATTTAATTTAAGTTTAAAATAAAATTACATCTTTTTATAACTAGTGTAAATTCAATATTATTAATATTAGTTCTTTAATATAAAAATTAACTTTACAATAGAATAAAATGAAATAAAGCTAAGATAAATGAAAAAAGAAATAACTAATTAACTATTTATATAAGAGTTCGGTCATTAAGTTAGCAAAAGAATCAAAATCTTCCTTATCAATGTTTGGATCTCCTTTTAACATGAGCAAGTAATAGGGTGTGTTTGATCCTCGGATATTTAGTGTTTTGAATATAAAATTTCTTCCAAATCTTTGCACCACCATTTTTCCTTCTTCTTGAATTTTTCCGGGTATGACTTGAGTGAATTGAAAACTGTCATTAAGGGTAAGAAAATATGGCGTTGATGCGGACAATAGGTTTTTAGTTTCCTCATCTTTATAATAAGACCCAATGATAAGGGAATTATCGTCAATAACGACTACCCCTTCAGAATCAACTTTTTTGGCAAATTCATGAATAGTTTTACTAATTAATTCTGCTTTTGGATATAAATTTAGCAATATTTCAGACATAGCACTAATAATTGAATTTAAGTCATATATGGAGGTATTATAGTAATAGATTTGTTTATAATCTACAGACTTTCTTAATTTCTCCTTTAGATCGACTTCAAGGGTCTTAAATTCGTTCATAGCATTACGTCTTAATGCAGGATCGTATTTGTGGAAAAAGACATATATTGGAGGTTCAATTTCAAGCTTTCTAAACTGATCTACAACATCCTTAAAATAACTCATAGCCTCTGGAATTCTCGGTTTATTTTGAATATCTATAACATAAATAGCAATCTCAGTTCCATCAAAATATTTTCCAGGGTTTTTAAGATAACTAATTCTATAACTAATCTGGCCACCAAGATCCCATTCTGCTATCTCTCGCCCTAAAAATTCGAAGATCCTTCTCTGTGCTCCTCTGGTAGGCTTTAAGAGGGCTATTTTAGAAAATTCTCTCTGAAGGGCTAAAATAATCGATGTCTTTCCTGCTGCATCCAATCCTGTAAAGAGTATCTTGCTTTGGGGCTCTGGTGTTTCTTTTTTTTCTTTAGAAAGATATTGAATTTCCAAAATAAATTCACCTAGCAAATATGAGACAATTATTAAATATATTCTTTTGTAAGATTTGAAGAAATTATTCTTTATATTTCTTTTGTAAAAATGCCTTAAAATCTTGGTATTCTATAATTTCTATTGGAATAACTATTTCTTTTTTATTTTGAATATTTTTTAAAGAATAAGGAATTTTTGGTTCAATATGTATTATAGGAATTATTTCCTCTGGAAATTTCGCTGGATCGGCGGTTTCAAAGCAAATAGATTTAAATTTATTATGCTCGGGAAAATTTCCACGATATTTTTGAAGTGCTGCCCAGCCTACGGCACCATGAGGCTCAATAATTCTTTGATATTTCTTATAAAATTCAATAATCGTCTGCTTTGTCAAAGAGTCAGAGATAGAATAAGACATAATATCTTTTCTCAGTGTATTCATATCTGGTTTTTTAATAACAGTTCCATTCTCATCAATTTGTCCTCCATATAAATCAAAAATTCTTGCAAGATTAGAAGGATGACCCACATTCATAGCATTAGATATGCAATGTTTCGATGGTTCCACTTTTTCATATTCTCCCGTTTGCAAGAATTTGGGGAATTCATTATTTTCATTTACTGCAGCAATAAATCTTTTGACAGGTAAACCCATTCTATATGCGAGTAGCCCTCCTGTAAGATCACCAAAATTTCCAGAAGGAACTGAAAAAATTACTTTTTCCTTTACTGATTTTGCTATTCGAGAATAACTCCAAAAATAATATGTTGTTTGAGGTAATAATCTTCCAAAATTTATGGAATTAGCCGAACACAAATTTAAATCTTTCAGATGTTTATCTGCAAATGCCTTTTTTACAATTCTTTGACAATCATCAAATTTTCCATTTATTCCTAGAGCTGTGACGTTATCTCCTAATGTTGTCATTTGTGTTCTTTGTAAAGTACTTATTTCATTCTTTGGATAGAGCACAACCACTTGAATATGATTCATCAAATGAAAAGCTTGAGCAACAGCGCCTCCTGTATCACCTGAAGTCGCAGTTAATATAATGATATTTTTATTTTCTAAATCTAAAATGTATTCTAACAACCTTGCTAAGATTCTAGCTCCAAAATCTTTAAAACTAGCGGTTGGACCTTTATCTAAAAAGCAGATATAATCATATTGCCCATATTTTTCTATAGGAATATCAAAATTAAGAGCATTTGATACAATTTCTTTTAATGTCTCGTACGGAATAACCTTTTCAATAATAAGATTTAAAATTTCAAGTGCAATTGTCTGAAAGGAATATTCTGGGAAAGAGGATAAAATAGTTCCACTTAATTTTGGAATCGTATTTAACATATATAATCCCTTATCTACAGCCTGCCCTTGCAAAATTGCTGTTTGAAAATCAACTTCTGGGCTTTTATAGTTAGTAGAATGAAACATTATCATCTTTCTTAAAAATTTCCTTCAGGATTCGAATAATTTAAATTTTTATCATAGATAAGCTGATTTACTTTTTTAATAACATCTTCTGGTGTTTTCGCACCATGGATTATGTCATCTCGTCTGTCATCAATTTTCTGATTTGCAATCTTAGAGGACCAGCCTTCTATATCGTTCATAGCAATTATAGGCTTTTCATATATCCATGCAAAACACATTTCAGATAAGGTTCCCGCTTTTCCACCAATTGCAACACAAATATCTCCGGATAAAACTACAACTATATTTCTTGCTTGTGAAAAAGGAACGGGAATTACAATATCAACAAATTCATTTGCTAAACTTTTTTCTTTAAAAGGAATGATTCCTATCGTTAAACCCCCTGCTTCCTTGGCTCCCTCACAGACGGCTTTCATTACCCCAGATAATCCTCCACATGCTATTGCATAACCATTTTCAGCGAGTAACCTTCCTAATTTAACAACAATTCTTCTCGTTTTATCATCAATCTCGCTGGTCCCAATAATAGAAACTGTTGCTTTAACTTCTTTTTTAAAATTAAAATTCATAGTTAATTCACTTTATTGCTAATAATTAATTAAATTAATTATTTTAAACAGCTTGGACTCTGTTCTGTATTATTTCAATTAAATTATTTAATATAGCAGAAGCCGCTTCATATCCCCCTGCGCCTCTTCCTATTAATACAATCGGACCTGCATACCGTGTTTCAAGAATAATTCCGTTAAAATTTCCATTTAAATTCAATAAAGAATCCTTCTTTATTAAACAAGGTTCAACAATTAATTTATCATCTTTCGCTTTTGAGATTAGTTTAATAACTTGTCCGTTTGAACTAACAGATTTAATCTTTTGGAGAGAAATATCAGAGATGCCTTTTGTCTGGACATCATTTATACTTTTCGACCAACCTAACAACTCATTTGCTAAAATAACAATTTTTCCTGCTGAATCTAATCCATATATGTCAAGAAAAGGATTTGATTCAGCGTAACCTAAACTTTGAGCCTCTTGTAGAGCTATATCAAACTCTAATCCATCATTTGTCATTTTACTAAGAATGTAGTTAGAAGTACCATTAAGTATAGCTTGAATGCTAATGATTTCATTTCCGGGGAGTAATTTTTTTATAGATATGATTGGGAGGCAACACGCTACAGTGGCATCAAATTTGAGAAAGAGACGCTTCTTTTTTGCAAGTTCTTTGATCTGTTTATAATATAAAAAAAATGGTCCCTTATTTGAAGCAATAACATCAATTTTATTATTCAATGCCCCGAGAATATGAGATATTCCAGGTTCTCCCGTTTTTGGGTTTGTTGGAGTAGTCTCTACAATTATATCAAAGTTCTCTTTAGATAAACATTTTTTGGCTGAAATATTTGCATGCCATTGTTCCATTGTATTAATTTCATGTTTATGTGCTATAACTCTTGATATATTTAATCCTTGATCATCTAGTAGAGCCCCATCTGACTTAAAGATCCCGGTAATCTTTACTTTCTCATTTAATGTATCCTTCATAAAACTCTCTTTAGCTTTTAGAAGTTCAAGAAAACATGATCCAACATTCCCTTTCCCTATAAGACCAACTCTGAAAGTCATAAGCTACTTTTAGTGAATTTTTAGATTACTCTTATATATGATTAATACGACACTTAAATTTCTTTCTAAAATACGATCCTAAATTCAAAATATTCGAAATTATACAACAAAAATGTATTGAAAAATAAAATTACTAATTAAATGAGAAAGCATTGAAATTTCAATATTTTATAAGATTAAGTCTTTAATTCTTAATAGAATTCATATCTATTATGAAGAGATTTTCTTTGAAATACTCTAATCTTGCTCCTCTTTGGATTGCAGTTTTTGTTGATATATTAGGTTTTAGTATTATTCTACCGTTTTTACCCTTTTTTCTAAATGAATTCAATACAAATCCAGTTGTAATAGGTTTACTACTGAGTTCGAATGCTATTTTCGCATTTTTTTTTGGTCCTATTTTAAGCAAGCTAAGTGATATTTATGGAAGAAAGCCTTTACTTCTAATCTCACAGGCTGGAACTATTGCAGGGTTTATTATATTAATTTTTGCGAATAATATTGAAACCTTATTTATTGCTCGTATAGTTGATGGAATCTTTGGTGGTCAGTTTCCAATTTCTAAAGCAGTCATTGGAGATGTTGTCCCTCCCGAAGATCGTCCTAAACAAATGACTAATATTGGGGTAACATTTACATTGGCGTTTCTTATTGGTCCCGCATTGGGAGGATTTCTATCTTCTTTTGGGATCGCTGGGCCTGCGATATTAGCCAGTATTTTAGCTATCTTCACTATGTTATTTACAGGTTTATTTTTGAAAGAGTCTCTTCCTATGAAAATTAATAAAAAGAACATTGTGGTTTTAGAAGAACATGACACTTTAAAAATCAATATTGATAACAAATCAACTCCTGTATATAAGAATAAGAATGCAATGATTTTACTAATTCAATATACATTTATTGTTTTAGCTGCTGGCGTGTTTCAAGGCACCTTTAGTCTATTTGGTTTCTTAAGGTTAAATCTAAATGAACAAATGATCGGATTATTATTGACTTCAATGGGGCTTTTTCAAGTAATTTTTCGTAGTTTAGCATTCAATAAATTGCGAAACTATTTAGGAGATCCGAAAACGGCAATGTTAGGATTAGCTAGCTTTATTCTTTCATACTTCTTATTAGGATTTGTGTCTGAATTGTGGCAACTTGTATTAATATTGTTTTATATAAGCTTCAGTGGAGCTACATCAAGGGGTATAACTATAGGATTTACCAGTCGCTCTGTAGATTTTCGAAATCAAGGTAAAATTATGGGCATAAGTAGCTCATTAGATAATCTTTCTCAAATTTTTGGACCTATTGTTGGAGGCATACTTCTTGCTCTCCCGAATAATTCATTTTATGGCATCTTTTTAAGCATGTTAAGTATAATTCCGTTTATCATTAGCTTTCAAGTGTTAAAATTGGGATATGATAATCGAACGATAGCAAAAGGAAACTTGAAATATTCAGAACTCAAACCAAGTGCCGATATACACTAAATTATTATTTCATTTTTCTATCCTGGTTTATTCGGGTTAAAGCGAAGAAATTCAGGTATCCGTTCACCGCATTCGGGACAAAATGAGAGTCCTTCATCAATTATCTTTTTACAGTTAGGACAATTTATTTTATCCAATGAATCTGATTGAGATGTTTGAAATGTTTGAGAACTTGTTCCATTTTTTGTTGCTTTAGACTTATTAGCATTTTTGCGTTTTAACACGACAATAATAATTATAACTGCTAAAAATCCTAATACTATAGTAAAAAGACTATATCCCATTCCCAGAAAAACTTCGAAAATCTCATTATAAGTAAAAAGTCCTGTGATATTGAGGATAAACTGATAATCTCCAGGAAATGTAGTAATCAATGGGATTATTCGAATTAACGTCAAATGAGATTGATTATCGCCGATAATAACTATTGTTTGGTTAATTTTCAAGAAGTATCGCTCCCCAAATTCTTCAGCTAAAGCACAATGAATTTGCCCAGAATTTGCTGAAGTGATATTTAAACCAACTTGCCCCTCTACCATTATAAATCCCGATCTCAATATATTTAAAGTAATATTGGGTCCTAATTGAGCGGATTTGGGATTTTCATTTCGAGTGGAATGAAAAGTATTATCTTGCATTAGTGATAAGGTTTGATTTGTAAATTCAAAGTAGATTATACTTGAAAAGCAAATTAAATATAAAATTAGAAGTACCTTTTTTTTTAGTAACCTCATTACATTCAATACAATACCTTTAATATTTAATCACATCTATTGAGTCTTTTGAGTTATGAATTCTTAATATATTTTCTTTAATAATTTCACCAATAATCCCCGCTTCTAATCCATAGGCGTGAAAAATTTTTAATGCATCATCACAGTTTTCTAATGGCGCTGTTAAAACATATGAGGTTGTAAGATACATCTTAAAATAGGTTTCTAAAGTGTAATTTTGAGCAATTAATTTGGGAGGAATTTTCATAGAATCTATGTTAATATTTGCTCCAACAGAAGAATATTTAGTTAATTGTAATATAGATCCGAAAATTCCAGCATTAGAAATATCTTTCGAAGCATTAACAATATGATGTTTCGCAATTTGATTCATTGCTTTTCTTTTATTTAAAACCTCTTCTGAAGATTTAAATGTTACTGTATCCCAATATAATTTGCTTGCTTTTCCAACTTTACCATCGAAATCTACTGCTAAAATTATAGAATCACCGACTTTTGCATTTGTTGCTGAGATATAATCTTCCTTTTTAATTTCTCCAATCATTGTAGAGCTTAATTCATAAGACTTACCTCTTGGTTTTGTGTGTCCTCTAATAATCGGAACCCTAAATTTTTTAGATCCTTCACAAATCCCTTCAATAATTTCTTGCCCTATTTTTGGGTTTTCATATGAAAGAATTAGGCTTGCTGCTAGTGGCGTTCCTCCACAACAATAAACATCATCCACACCTACCAAAATTGAGCTAAAACCTGCTCCAAAGGGAAAATTTTTTAGAAATTTTGTGTTAATTCTATCTGTTGTAACTAAGATATATGTATCTTTATCATTTATTGCAGCAGAATCCTCCCCGATATCAGAATAAATTCGGCTACTTTTAAAAGTATTATTGTTAATGTATTCAATTATGGGATTTATTTCTTTTTTTTCAATTATATTCTCATTATTTCGAATTGATTCAGCAATTTCATGAAGCATTTTAGTATCAAATCTAAATTTATTAATAATTAATTACCCATATTAAATTCAATAATTATTATTTTAAAAATTAATTAATAAGTAAAAATGGTTTATGGAAGAATTAATTAAATCCTCAATTATCAAATCAATAGTTTTTTCAGCCTATGGTGAACTAGGGCCTCAAGCAATTTACGTCTTTCCTAAAGTTATAAAGAATAATAAGGATAATACAAATCCTTCACATAAGATAGAGAATGATATTGTATATTTAACTACTAGAGATGCAACTCAAATCTCTATTAAAAATTTAAGCCTATTAATTGGAGACGGAAGTATTTTAGAAAAAAAAGATGTGTCTAATTATCAATATTTTGGTATTATTCCGTTTCCTGATTATAAATTAACTTCCTTAACCTATTTTCACTTCTCAGATCAAAAGTTCAATGAAAATCCCCTACCATCAGCATTTTCTATTTTAATAGATGAAACAAAAAGAAGTTTTTTGTACAATAATATTGAGAGGATTAAAATATTAATTCTTGATTTTTTTAAAGAATTTGATAAAGAAATTAGCCAAGAATTTAAACCTCAAGATTATGTTGAGCCCTTATTTAAAACCCTTGTTACTGAAATCTTATCAATCGAACATGCACCCACTACTCCCATTTCGGCTCATAGGAAATTGAAAATTATTATGGCTGGCCTTGATGACTCTGGAAAAACATCTTTCTTACTCTCGGTAGATAGAAAATATTCAAAGTTAATCGGGCTAAAACCGACGAAAGGAGCGAAAGTGAATTCAATCGAGGCTTTGGGAGCCACGATTTTTTTATGGGATTTAGGCGGTCAATTAAGCTTACGTAAGAAATATTTAAGTAAAGCACAGCTCTATTTATATGAAGCGGATTTATTATTTTATTTCATAGATATTAAAAATCGTAACAGATTTGAAGAAAGTATTGAATATTTTAGTAAAATAAAGAAAATTTTAGACAGTTTTGAACAAGAAACTCCAATAATTTTCATTTTGTCTAAGGGAGATCCTGACATTATTGAGACTGTTCAAATAAAAGAAAATATCAAAGAAATTTCTAAAGAATTGAAAAAGATTTCGCGAGAAGGAAGACCCGAGATTTATAACACCAGTATATTTCAATTATTCTCTATTTTAAGAGCCTTTTCTTCGGGCATTTCAAAACTAAGCCCAAATCGAGATCTTATCAAATATAATTTAAGTAGATTTTCAACACAGACAGAAACATATCTATCATTACTCTTAAGCATGGATGGGTTAGTTCTAGCAGATTACTATACCCCTGAAGCTATGAGTCTAACAGAAATGCCAAAATCAGAAGAGATGATTAATGTTTTCGAGATAACTGCTCCACAATTTGCGATGTTATTTAAGATTTTTTCAAGATATAAAGCACTTAACAAGGATGAAGCTATTTTCAAAGTAGCAAATTCTGTGATATTTTTTAAAAGAATTACGGTATCTGATTCCGATATGTTTATTCTCTTTTTACTTGATGATGAAAAGAAAAAGTTGAATATAAATAATAACTTACCTCATTTTCTTAATCAAACTCAAGATCTTCTGCTTAGATATATTTCTTAAAATACTTTTCTCAGTGGAGTGCGTTCAGAGATATTCTTTCGAAGTATTCGTTTTCTATAATAAGAATTTACAGCTGATAGCAATGATAATGCCGGGATAATGCATTTTGCAAATTTAATTGGACCATATAACACGAAATCTCCCCCCGAATTAAGACAATAGGACATTAAGGATGCAATTGCACCACATCTTGCGGATTCCCCATACTTTTTCACATAATTCCAAGCATAGATAGCATTTGCCGGAGCAAATCCAGCAGGTATTCCTAATTGTGTTTTAATTAATCTTACAGTTTCAGCATTGATGCTAATAGAAGGCAAATCCAAAACCGCAGTATCAACTATTATATTTTCAATCCCTGCGTTTTTAGCTTTAGGAATCAAACTTTCATTTAAGAATTTTAACTTTTGTTCAGGATATATGTATCTATTTCCGAAAGTTAATAACACAGCGTTCTTAACACCATAACTTTTTAATTTTTGTAAGCTTTCATCGGTAGTAGCATCATCAATGCTATTCAAAATCGCGCGATCAAGCAAACCAATCTCTTTTAAACCTTTCAGAGCAGGTATACGAGCACTATCATTCAACCCATCAACGAGAAAAGGATAATCGATTAAGTCAGCAACTATTTCACATTCCTTAATTAAGGCTTCAGGATATCCTCCAACAATATCAATAATACCTTGCATACCAGTATCTTCAATTATTTCTTCGTATTCATTTAATTCTCTCTCTAATATTTCCCTATCAATATTTCCTGTCTTTTCATCCAATAAAGCTGCATGATTTGTATAGAATACTGTAGCAACCATAACCGTTGGATTTTCGCCTGGTTGTCCTCCGATCTTTACACCTGCTACATTAACTACTTTTTGTTCTTTTTCATATTCTAACATTAATTATCACTATTTTTATTCTTTAATTAGATGCATTAGGCAATTCTTAATTTTATTGATATTAATTAACAACTAAGTTTATATTTTATAAAATTTGCTTAAATTTATCGATTATCTTTACCTTTAGATTTAAATCGTTCTTTAATTAGTGTTCCAGCATAAATTATGGAAATTATAAATTCTGGAATCCATTTATGAAGTAAAAGAATAATGATTGCTGCGATAAAACTCGATGCTGCGCTAATACTCACGTGAATACTATCCCAAGGATAGCCTATATAGTATAAATAAATCTGTATCAACATTCTAATGATATTGACGACATAAAATATAATTGAAGATACAATCAATGATTTTGCTTTTCTCCATAAAATATTTTTATTTGTCTCCTCATCTTGTGAATGCGGAATAAAGAAGATTAACCCCGCAAAGACGCAAATTGCTTGAATGCCGGTACAAAATGTCTCGAAATAGATACTTGACTTTCCAGGAACTATAAAATTCCAATGATATTTTCCTATAGGATTATATACAGCTTCTGCTCCCATATTGAAGAATAAATTAAGAATATATACTGTCTGCTTAACAACAATTTCATGAAGCCAATAATTTGCCTCCAGATCAAAAAATAAATATATTACAAAAGATAATATTGGCGTTCCTATTGCGAATAAAATGAGTGAATTGGTTTTAAAAATGTATTTTTTATTGTCAAATTCAATCGAAAGACGATTTTTTCCTATATTCTTTTTTTCTAAAGTAGTAAAATCACTCGTTTGGCGAAAATATTTATCGATTAAAATGTAGATGAAAAGTATTAATAGTGGGAGCATAGTTATACCAAAATTATACTTAGAAATCGACTCCATTACTGAAATTGAAAAACCAATAACATATGAAAAGATTAAATTAATAGTTAAATAAACGATATTCTTTATTTTATCTCTTAGAGATGAGAAATTTGATAATGAAAAATTTGTGTAGAACAGATGAAAAACGGCCAATAAACAGGCTAAACTTATAAAAATAAAATTAAATCCATTAGAACTAGAAATGGAATAAAAACCAAAGATAAAGGCTAAAATTAGTTGAACTGATAAAATTATTATGATTAAATAATTATTTTTAAGATGTAAGCTCATAATCTCCTCTTAATATCTTTCTTTAGAAAAGGCATGAAATTTTATAAAATTTTATATACTATAACTTTTTTTGTTATAATCTTAAAGTATTCCATTTTAGATGGCACAAACAAAAACAGCCGTATTAAGAAGACTTCTCGGCTTTTTGGTGATTCAGTAGTCTTAAATAGAAAGCTATCCTATTAAAATTGTATTATTGAGGTTGATCTCTTCAATTTATCTTAGAGATTTAAGGGAGAATTAGCGATTTGAATTGAATGAAAATAAAAATAGTTTAACGTATTCAATACAGAACATCGTAGTTAAGCTAAATCTAAACCTAAGTCTGAATTTAATAAAAGTGCAATCTTCTTTGAAAAATTGTAATTATAATCCTAGTCGCTTTCCCGGACTTTTTTTGCGAATTAATTTTCCTAAATCTGTATTTATCATATTTAGAAATGGTAAAATGATTTTAACAGGACTAAAAAAATTTGACGATATCGATCATGTCTTAGTATTTTTATTAGAGCAAATTAATAGTGAAAATATTGTTAGTATAAAATTGCGAAAAGAAAATGTTGAGTATAAAGTAGTGAATATTGTGATAACTGCTGATTTGCATAATAAAATTGATTTGGACCTCGCCTCAGTAGTATTAGAAAACGCGATATATGAACCAGAAGTCTTCCCTGGTCTTATGTATAAAAATAATAATCCTGTGAAAAGTGTATTTTTGATTTTTAGCACAGGAAAAATTGTTTTTACAGGAATTAATAATAAGGAAGTGATAGAGCCTTGTTTAATCCATATTGGCAAACTTATTAAAGATGAGGGTCTTTTCAAAGACTAATTTGAAATTATATAGAATGATTCTTAAAAAAGTAAGGGTAAAATTTTTTTTTGACCGAAAATTCATAACCTTGAAAAAAATCTTGAAATAGAAATAAATTATAAAATTATAAATAAGTGTGGATATATGTCAGAAAATAATGACGAGAATCAGAATACCGATATAAAAGAAGAAGTTAAAGAAGAAGTTAAAGAAGAAGAAACGATAACAGAAAAAGATACCCAAGAATTTGAAGAAATGCCTTCAAAAGCGAAATTTACCTTCAAATGTACTCGATGCGATAAATGCTGTCTCTCTCGAGGGCCTATACCGATAACATTTTATGATCTGGAATTGTGGGCTAAAAATGGCGTTGTAGCTAATTTTCTTCCCTACCTAGATATTTATAATAAACCTGATGGCAGTGTTGATTTGATATTGAAGCCTCTTCCCCCTAAACCTAAAGAAGGGGCGGAAGTAAAAAGGGATCCTTTTAGTCCTACTCCAATTGAAGAACTCCTTGAAGAGAAATGCCCTCTCTACAATAAAGAAAAGAAAGAATGCTTAATATACGATAATCGCCCCCTTAGTTGTCGAACTTATCCTTTAGAATATGATGGAAAAAATTTCACTATAGTCGATGTGGAATGCCCCGGTTTATCTGAAGAAGGAATGACGAAAGAGGAACTGAAAGAAATGAGAGATACTGCAAAGAGAATGTTCTATGAATTGACGAGGATGAGAATCGCATTACCGGTTATCTCTCAGTTAATCACTCAAAAAGTAATGATGGATTTGATGAGGCAAAACATGGAAGCAATGAGTAAAATGAGTGATGAAGATCGAAATAAACTAGATGAGATTTTCAAGAAAAATCAAGAAAATCCAGAAGATTAGAATAATTTTTTTTAATATTCTTATTATAATTATTTTCAAATAAAAATACACAAAAAAATTATGAAGGAATTTAAGATAAAAAATTCACATATTTTACTAGTTCAGGGAGATATCACTGAATTAAATTCTGATGTGATAGTAAATGCTGCCAATTCACAATTGATTATGGGAGGCGGTGTTGCTGGCGCAATAAGAAGAAAAGGAGGCATAAAAATTCAAGAAGAATGCAACAAAATTGGAGGGACGTATGTAGGAGGGGCAGTAATTACAACTGGAGGAAGCTTGAAAGCAAAGCATGTAATACATGCCGTTGGACCGCGAATGGGAGAAGGTAATGAGGATGAGAAATTAAAAAATGCAACATTAAATAGTCTTAAACTTATGGACGAAAACATGCTTCAAACAATTGCATTCCCAGCGATTTCTACAGGTATATTTGGCTATCCTATAGAGAAATGTGCAAAAATCATGCTAGCAACATGTAAAGCATATTTATCAGGAGACACACGGATTAAAGAAGTAATTTTTTGTTTATATTCAAAACAAGATTATGAAGTTTTTAAGAGAGAGCTAAATATATATGCATAGATCGACCTAATAGTAATATATTTAAATCCTTATTCAATGCACTTTTCGCACCAAATTATAAATCTTTTAAAAAGAATGGTTGAAGTATAATGATTGAATTTACTAAAAAGTTATCCCGAGCTATTTACAAACCTAGAATAATAGTAGAAATGAATGAAAAAATTAAACTTATTTTCAGCATCCTTGGATTGATAATTCTTATTGGATGTGTCTATTATTGGATACATTTCTTTTTCATTGTGAGAATGTATGAACCACTCGTATATACAACTTATTTGAGCTTAATTTTAATTGGTTTAACCTGCATATTTAAGTTTGAATCGGTATTACTTAATACAATTTCTTGTATTACGTTTTATGGGTTTATTAATATCGCAATTTCTATGATTTCTGTAGTTGTTGATGCATTTAGTTTAATTGTAGGCCCTATTCTTCATTTAGCAATTGGTCTATTTCAACTATTTATTATTCTTCACCAAAAGATTCCAATAAGTAAGAGACATCTACTGTGGAGTTTCTTATTTTTCTTAATTTTTATGAGTAGTTATGACAACTTCCAACGTTGGGATATTATTACTGGTTTATATGAAATTGTACCTACTTCCTTTACCGAAGTTTATTCCTTTTATATGCTTATCTTTTCTGTTATTGGAATCTATCTTTATAAGAAAAAATTTGGAATTTTAGTAAGATAATAAATTAGCTAACCCATCAGAAAAGAACTTTATAGGAATGCTTACTTTTTTTTTTGTAGGTTAATTATTATTAAAAAAACTTCAAAATTTATTTAAAAATAAACTTTAACCACCGTTTCTTATGGAAGCTAAAAAATACGACTTTATTCGATTTTTTGAAGATGTTCGAAAAGAGGATGTTCCAATTGTGGGAGGAAAGAATTCCTCTCTTGGAGAATTACTCTCTTTTGGAATTCCTGTACCTTTAGGTTTTGCTGTAACAGCCAAAGCTTTTGATTATGTATTGGATACAAATTTTTTCACTATAAAGGAAGAGGAAGTGTCTTTAAGAGAACTCATATCTCGTGATATAAAGCGCATTTCTTCTCAACTTATGGAAGAAGATATAAAATCTATTGAGGAAGTCGATAAACTCTGTGCAAATATTCGATACATAATTGAAAAAGCTAAAATACCCGATAGTTTGCGGGATGAGATTCTAGTGGCTTATCGCAAATTAGTTCTTCAGATAGGAGAAGAAACAACATTTGCCATTCGTAGTTCTGCAACGGCAGAGGATTTACCTGATGCATCTTTCGCGGGTCAACAAGACACTCATTTAAATATTTCCGGAGAAAAAGATGTCTTAGACTATATCTTAAAAGACATGGCTTCTGTTTTTACAACTAGGGCAACCATGTATCGAGAAAGAGCGGGATTTGATCACTTTGCTGTAAAGTTAAGTGTAGGAGTTCAAGAAATGGCAGGTGGGAAAGATGGTGTTAAAGCTTCGGGTGTAATGTTCTCAGAAGACCCTGATTCAGG
>CAYUTF010000045.1:0-25032 GCA_964447495.1 uncultured archaeon | reverse complement strand
ATCAAATTAGTATTTAATTAAATTAGTATTTTACTAAATGTTTTTAGATAATTCACCTATGATGCTTTATAAATATTCTCTATATATTCATACTTTTAACTATTAATATTCTGAAATGTGGTACAATTAATTAATAGTGAATTTTTTTGCGCAACTCCGTATGAAAATAATTTAAAAAAAAGATATCCTCTTGTTCTACTTAACTTTAGGAGGGTAAACAGTTAAATATGAGCTAATGCTTATTTAGTATGACAGATTTTATTAGAAGAGGGTGTAAGAAATTGGGACAAGAAGAATTCGTAGTTTATAAGGGGGAGAAGATTCCAATAGAATATGGATCATTGGAACTCATAAATTATGACATAAGGGATTTACGAGAAGTAGAAGGGTTATTCAATTGTGTAAATCTTCGAGGACTCGACATCAGTGGAAATAACTTGAGAGAAGTGATGGGGCTTGAAAATCTGCGTAATTTGCGAGGTTTGTGGGCTACCGGATGCGGACTGATTCACACGGGGGGTTTTGAAGGGTTGACAAACTTAGAAGAGCTTAATTTGTTAGGAAATGATATTACAGAGATTAAAGGGCTTGAAGATCTAAGCAAATTATATGAGCTAAACTTGGCAGGGAATAAGATTGTAACAATTAAGGGGTTAGATGGATTGAAAAATCTGCATGAATTACATTTTGGGGATTCACATTTACAATCAAAAAATAAGATTAAGGACATTCAAGGATTAGATAATCTGAAGAATTTAAAGTACTTAGATTTTTCCAATAATCAAGTTGAAGAGATAAAGGGATTAGATGGATTGGAGAGCTTAGAGAGTTTAAATCTTAATTTTAATAAGATTAAGGAATTGAAGGGATTAGATAACCTTCATAATCTACTATCTCTATATTTAATTGGGAATCAAATTATGGAGATAGAAGGATTAGATAATCTAAAGAATTTGACTTCGTTATGTCTAAACAATAATCTGATTAGAGAAGTTAAAAACGTTGGCGAGCTTTCAAATTTATCTTATTTATCGATATGGGAAAATCCCTTAGGGTCTTTAGGTGAGTTATTATATAAAAAACTTAAAGAATTTCATCACTTAGGGATTTATAGAACAAAAGTATCAGAGAAAGAGATTCTTAAACTAAAGGAGTTTTACCTAAAAGAGGGAAAAAAAATCGTTGTATCACACTAAATTAATTTCAACTTTGACAGCAATGGAGCTTGGAGTGCATAAATTGAAGTCTGAAATCCAATCCAATATACCAAGCTCATAAAACAGTACAACACTAAATACTTATCAAGAGTCACTTGAATTCTAGTTAAAGGACCCCCCCATCCTTACACTGGTGTTCACTTACCTCCACATTATTCTAACTGAGTAAAATTTCTTTTTTAAAACTGAATTTTTCTTCTTTTATGACAAATACTATCACAAAAATTATTAAAAAAAGATATAAGAGTCAAATTTCATATATTTAATTATAATAATATTCTTAATTGTATGAAAGGATATAATTTTACTCCCTAAGGTTTTGGCATTTTGGAAGAGCTCAAAGATATCCCCCAAGGTAGATTACCGAAACACATTGGTCTAATACTTGATGGAAATCGTCGATGGGCTAAAAAGAACCTTCTTAATTTGAATATCGGTCATTTAATTGGGTATGAAAATTTAAAAAAAAGGTTGTTTGATTTTTTTGAAGCGGGTATCCATTATTTAAGTATTTATGCGCTCTCTCTTGAAAATGTTAAAAAACGGAAGCAACAAGAAATTATTTATATTTTTAGAATTATCTTGGATGCGGTAGATTCGGTGATTAAAGAAGCAACGGTAAAAGAAGAAAAGGTTAATTTTAACGTTATTGGAAGGGTACATTTATTACCGCAAGAAGTTAGAGAAAAAATTCAAGAATTAGTTGAATTTACGAAGGATCACGATAAGAATTTCATTAATTTATGTATTATGTATGATGGGCAAGAAGAAATTGTAGATGCGGTAAAAAAAATAATTCAAGATAATGTGAAGGTACAAGAAATAGATCGAAATCTTGTAAAAAAATATTTATATACTCATAATTTTCCAGAAGTGGATTATGTAATAAGAACTGGTATGGAGGATGGAGCAAGGATTTCAGGATTTCTATTATGGGACTCTTCATATGCTGAGTTTAAATTTAGAAAGGATTTATGGCCAGATTATAGTCGTGAAATGGTTATTGAGGATTTAAAAGAATTCGCAATGAGAAACAGAAGAAAGGGAAAATAAACTGCATTCTGAAAGTAAAAGTTTAAAAAAATATATTTTTATATTGAGGATATTAAGGTAATATCTCAAAATTCATAATTTTCGATAAACGAAATAATTATCTTAAATGGAAAATTATTAAAACACACAACCGTAAGAAGCCGACATTAATATGACTATTTCAGACTCACACAATGCTGTATCTTTAACCGTTTCTAAATTTCCTCAAAATATTTTAATTCCAAATATCGACAATGCGGTTTCTTTACAAGTAGTAAATAATCTAAACAAAGAAGCAGACTTTAAATTTGAATTTAAAGGAGAAAATATTGAAATAAAAGTTTCTCCTGAGGAATTTAACACTAATATCAAATTAAAAGCAGGAGAACAACGGAAAATAAATTTAAACCTTATCCCAAAAGCGGATGGATTTGGTAAACTCATTATCAATATCTATTGGTTGAAATTGATTGAATATACTGAAAAAGTACAGAAATTAAGAACAACTATCTCTAGCAGTAAAATAGAAAAAATATTAGCAAAAACCCAGATTTTAAGCTCTAAAACCGTAGATAACTTCAATAGAAATGACTTTATTATCGAAGTGTCTAAAAGTGATGTAAAGAAAATTGAAAAAGATTTAGCATCCTTAATTAATACTTACCAAGTGCAACAAAAAGGTAATAACAATCAAAATGGTAAAGTTTCTTCCGATGTGAAGGTTAATATTAGAGAGATTGATGTGCAATATAAAAAGCTCGCAAAGGGTTATTTAGCCGTCGGAGAGATGTATAAAGCGCTAGAATCTGCGTTAAGACTATCAAAACAAGAAGAACAGACTCAATTTTATTACGATTTGATTCGAGTCAATTCAGTTAAAAATTTAGATGCAAGTTTACAAATCATTAAAAATTTGAATGATGAAACTAAACGCAATGTGGTATTGTCTGAAATTGCTTATGATTATGTAGATATTAATCCTAATGAAATCTCCAAAATAATATCTTTAATTTCCAAACCTTCTTCGAGAGATCAGGCGATCACAGATATAATAAGTAAAAGTTACAAAAGCCAATTTGATATCGCACTTAAATATTCGTATTTAATTAGTGAGGAGTTTCTTAAAGTTAAGGTATTATTTAATCTGATGAAGGAATTGCAAACTTCTAAAAAGAATGAGCAAATTCTTCAAGTTGTAAAGTATATTGATCAAATTATTAAAAACTCATCGCAAATTAATTTATCCGAAAATGAATTTAAAAACCCAGCATATTCTTATTTGAAAAATGCGATTTGTATAATTGCAGAATTAGATTGTCCAGAAACAGCTGATAATGCTATTAAAGAGATTACTGCTCCAGATATCAGAGAAAAATTGGCAAAAGACTTATTCGATCTTATATACGAAATGGTTAATGAAGTTAAAACCAGAGTAGAAACCACTACCATTTTTTCACAATTTTATTCGTTAAATACTTACATCTCAAACCTTTCCAATGAACTCCAGCAGTTTGCGTTACTTGGAGGTAATGCCAGTAGTAATGCTCTCATGAATGATTTTGATTTTAAAATCCTTTTCATTTCATTATTTAGCTTAAACTTTAGTATTTTTCCATTTTTAGATCGAGTCTATACAGACTTAAAATATACTTCAAAAAAATCAATTGCATATTACATTTATCCTTCCATCAACAACCTCGATCAAGAAGAGTTATCTGTAATTCAAAGAACATTAAAACAATTCTTTCCATCTAGCAAATTAAACCAAAATTTAATAATTTTCAATTTAGATTTTATTCCTTATTTAGGAAAACCAACAATAATCTTTGCTTCTAATTCAAGCTCTCTTAGCATGATTACATCAAAAGTGGAGAGTAAAATAGGTAGTAAAGCCACCATATTAATTGATGATGGAGTGTTTAAGGGGGGGGCATCACTAGAACCAATACAGAATACTCTTGGAGTTATGGGTGCAGATATTGTTAATCTTGTATTATCTTATGAATTTTTGAACGATTACGATCTTTTTAAAATGTTTATTGAATCATTATTGTAATAATAAAAGTGAGGATTGTGGGTAAAGACAAAAAAAAGAAAAAAAAGAAAGGGTCTGATACCGAAATTGATACGTTTTCCCAGTTCATGGGAGGATCAAGCAAAGTTTCAAAACAAAAAACGAAAGGTAAAGGAGCAAAAAGTTTACCTCAAGGAGTATATATCGGTGAGCAAATCGATAGATCGAAAGACAAATTGTTTGTGGGCACTGATTATCGCGAAGTTCATATACCTGAAAGATCTTGGGGGGAAATTCTCGCAGATATTCAGAATTGGACGCCATTGCCCTTTACCCATGGTATCGAAATGGAATTAATAATCGCTGATGATAATGGAAATTATCCTCCGGGAGATGAGATGGTGTTCCGGATGAAAGAGATCGTAAAAGATGCCATACGGATAATGGATCAAGTCTTATATGAAGGACGGAGCGATTTTCTACCAGTCCCTGATTATATTAGAGAGAAAGTTTTAGCTCGACCTTGGGGAAGAGATGACTTAGAAAAAGGGTACGCTATGCAAATACGTTATAAATTAGGAGATAGCGCTTCCGTCGATATTGATACCTTCGCTAGAGATGGTAATGTTACCGCAGTCACCTATATCTTAGAACTTGTAACTCCCCCGTGCGAATTTGTGGAAGAGCTAGCATACTGGGCAAGTACTTTATTTCTTTTAGCGAAGACTACATTACCCTCTGACTTACATATCATCGCTTCTGCTATAAATCCAGCGGCAAAAGAGTATATGAGAGGTCTAAGTCAAGCAGATCATAGCCACCTTGGCACTTTCCAGTCAGATTTAGAGAAGATACAGGCATATTGTATGATACGTAACTTTATACCACATATCATTTCTCTTACTTGTAATTCCCCGATAATCAACAATAAACCAACTGATGAGATCAAAGTGGTTAATAATAGGATTACAGCACCTAATTGTGTCAGATCTTTACGATTAAAATATAATAGCACTATGTTAAGTAATAATGATCCAAAACATTTTATCCCTTATTTAACATCTTCCGATCAAGAATCCATTAATTATTTCCTCCAAGTTGTCCAAAAGGCGAGTTTAGAGGACGGAAGATTTCAAGACGTATTTCCTTTTACCGATTGGGGGACAATCGAAATACGAGTAAGCGACGCTCAGATATCAATATGTAGAAGGATTGGAATTGCACTTTTAATACAAGCATTATGTTACAAAGCTCGCAAACTCTTACAAAAAGGAGTATGGGTACCAGATGCGGGAAGTGAAACCATAGCCTATAATCGAAAAACATCAATCGAACGAGGTTTAATCTCGCTATTCCGACCTCAAAACCTTACACGCGAACAACTAGCAAGTTATGATCCTGTATTTGCAGAACAGTACTTAGGTCCGGAAAATCAACCAGTTAGATATATGACGCAGGCTGTCCAGCGAATGTTCTTCTACCTTAAAGATGAATTGAAAGAACTTGGCTTTCTCTATTCTCCCTTTTTAAAACCGGTTTTGCAGAGCGTTTTTGGAGGTGTAAGTTATGCTGAGCCTCCAATAACTGAAGCTGAATATCAATTATCTCTTTATGATTATAAGCAGAAATCAGGACAAGACCCCAATATTTTATATGATTTAATATATTTCACTATAGAGTACTGTCAAGATCCACTTAATAATCCTTTAACAGGAGTGCTAACTCTCCCAAAAGAAATGAGAGAATAAAAAGTAAAATTATTTATCCTCTTCTATAATGTTTAAACCTAATATCTTAGCTCCAATAATGAATTTTTCTTTCCAATCTCCTATAAATGTAACCCTATGCCATCCAAAAGTTTCCCAATCATAATTATCTATTACTTTTTTTACATTAGTAGCTACTAGCATCTTTGAGACGCATCCTCTATCATCCACAAGATTGTTAATTATTTTTCCCGTTCGAATTGCTATTTTCTTCTCTAACACACTTATTTTTATAGTTGTAGCCATTTCTCCAATAGGAAATTTAACACGCGGAGAGGCTCCTAAATAATGCGTTTCTCCATGATATACTATTTCATAATTAGATTTTGGACCATCTACCCCAAATAATTTATTTGGCGCAACACAGTGCATATAAGTAATTTGATTATTTAATGTATCAATAGTATGGTTGGAGACGAATCCTGGACGATCAGTAATACTTAAACCAAAAATGTAACTGACAGTTGAATCCATATCGGATTCACATATACCATAAATGTTGTCATTTGTTAATTCCATGAAAGCTAAACACGGATACGCAGGCAATTTTCCAGTTAGCAAAAATGTACCACAATCTGGAGTAAAAAAAGCAAAATCTTTTTCTTGTAATAAGTTCTTTAACGCTAAATATAATTTTGCTGAATTTAAAACCGTTTTGTCATTAGGATCAACTCTAAGTGCTTCTTCTTTCCATTTTGTAGCAATACTTTGTGCTTCTTGTTCATTTACTTTATCATAAAACTCCAGAATTTCATCAGGATTACCTTTAACCATTTCGATGCCAAAAATATCTTTAAGATTTTTTATATATTTTCCTTCATCTCTTCTCCATTGATGTGCTTGATCCTTTCCAACTATATCTGTATAAAATTCAAATTCTTGGTCGGAGCTAAGACTTAATACCTGTTCAAGAAAGTCAGGATGTTCTTTTCTAATACGGTTTTGTTCTGGACTAAATAATCCCAAAATTCTTTTCCAATCCATTTTGATTTTATCGGGAGCGTACAATAACACTCTTTTTCCTTGCATATTGATTAATTTTATTAATGTTTCGATAGATTTATCAAAATCCTCAAGATTGATGGATGATATTGGGTATACTGTAGATTCAATAGCTTTAATACTAGAAAGGATTTTAATAAATGTATGATCTCCTTGATAAATAAAATTAGCTAAAATAGTTGGTTTTTTAAGTTCGATAAACTCTATTCCTGCCTGGACAATCCCAGGATCTCCATAATGCCCAATAGTAAAGAGTATATTAGCATCAGATTTTTTGATGGTTTCTTTGATTTCATTTACTAAATTAACATCATAGGTTGTAATAACATCACTATTAGAAAATAATATTTCAGGAAATTTACTATTTAAATGATCATTCACAGATTTTATTAAAAGTTCATTATTATAGCCTATATACGGCCAACCAGCTTCCCATTGAGGTTTTCCTACGAATATTAATTGTATCTTTACCTTTTCAGATATCATTATTCTTTCATTAAACTTTGAAGATATTTAAATTACGCTATGATTACTCATCTCTAATCAAATTAAAAATAGATTTCAAAATTTTATAAACCCTAGTTTCATAAGTAATATCCTAAGTTTTCTAATAGTTTGTAGTTTTATAAATTGCAATCCAAAAGATTAAATCTAATTTTTTAGATAATCTATGTAAAGTAAGTTATTAACGATATTTACATTACTATTAGAAAAAATGTTAACAGCAACAATAGAACAAGGCGGAAAAAAAAGAATTGAACATATTTTTGTAATTGATGCTCATTCTCACTTAGGTGAAGATGTAGATGGCGCTACTATGATGAATCCTCTCGCTCCAGGAACGGGTACCTTTGATTTTTGGGGGAATATTCAAGGTCGAATAAATGCGGATTGGGAAAAGAATGGAGAACAATCTTTTAATACTACTATAGATCGAGCACCAGCAAGACTAAGTTGGTCATTTACCCCGTATCCCTTTACCAACAAACTATATAGTGCCCTTAAAAAACTCGGGAAACGTTATTCCGACCTAAAAGAGAAAGCGAAGTTTTATTCGTTTATAGACCAAGGTGTTGTATTTCCGTTTCAAGATGTATTTCGAGATAAATATCCTGAAGCGTTATACCGCGCAAGTAATATTAATATATCGCGATTTACCACCCGCTTTCCATTTTCTATGAAATTAATCGGGTATGCTCGAGTAGATCCTATGGAAGGACAAAAAGCAGTAAATGAGGTTCGCTATGCACGGGAAGTGTTAGGACTTCGAGGATTAAAACTACATCCCCGTTCCGAACGCTGGATTGATGATATTAAGTCATCGAAAGCTATTAATGTTCTTCTCGAGGCAGCAAAACACTCAATGCCAGTAATATTTGATACACGGGGGAGAGGATCAATTTTAGATATTGCGGAATTAGTAAAATCCACCCGAAGTGCAATCTTACAGAATAATCCGAATCTTTTACCGCATTTTAAAGTTATTATTGCGCATTTTGCCCAGGGAAATATTGGAGATTATGAAGTATATAATGCGATTGTCCAACCAAACACTTATGGAGATTTATCCATGCTCCATGGTGAAGGTGCAGGAAATTTTCTTGAGGATTTTCGGAAATGGTTTCGAACACATAATAAAATTTCCGTCGATAATAGAGACTGGTCAGAATATATCCTCTATGCATCAGATTATCCCTATTTTGGAGATATTCACGCCGAAAAACTACTGATATATGTTATTAATAAACGCTTTTTTGATACAGGGGGATCAATCCGAGATGTTAGAAATATTCTTGGGATGAATCAATTACGTGTATTGCCGGAATACAATCTTCCACAAATAAGTAGTCAAGAGAAAGTCATACCAAGTACGATCATTTCCAATCCAATGAATACTCAAAGTCCAAATGAACTTGCGATTTCAGGGTTAGCTAAACTCATCATTAACAATCGTGTTGATATTAAAAGCTTTTGTTTGCAGTTTAAGGAATCTTGGGATTATTTCAATGATGATGTCGTTCTTAATCTTATAAATGTTAATACAAAAGAAGAAATTCCACTATTGCTTACTGAGCTAGTAAAAAGTAAGATTTCATTGGTTGCTCCTTTAAATAAGACCATAGAATGGCAAAAGTTTGGATATAAATATTTTAATCCTAAAGATCGCGCATTTTTTGCTTCGATATTTAAGCAATGCTATTTAGCAAATGATGAAATGCAAATAAATAATGCTTTAACTCATATAATAAATTAATCTCATTTATATTAATCATATTTTTTGTCTTACATTATTACATTGGAGATCATCTGGAAACTAAACCTCTTTTCACAAACATCTCTTTTAATTCAGAGATAACCTGAGTTCTTACATTTTCTTGTCCTACCTCAGAATTTGATGTGAGTTTTGGAGGGGGTAATGGAGGTTTAAGCATATTTAATGTTATTTGATTTACTTTAGGAGCCATAGGTGGTCTTTTTGATTCAATATTATCAGTAATCTCTGAAGTAAGTTGTGCTTTAGCTTCTTTAATCTTATCAATTGTAATTTTTTCAGATTCTTTTAATTTAACCACTTCTTCAGTAGGTTTAGGTAATTCCTTCAATCTTTTAGGTGGACCGTAACTTTTCTTTTGTTTTACTTTTTTCATATCTATTGCGGAATCTTTTTTCTTTTTCTTCTTCAGTTTACTTTGTTCTTCTTTTATATCATTGGTAGATATAAAATCAATAGGTACTTTTTCAAAGGGTATTGAAAAAAGTGTTTGAGATACATCTGATGGCGTAATTTGATGTAAAACCCTTTTAACCTCACTAAGTTCTACAACAACTTTATCCATTAATTTTAAGTTAATATCTAAGATCTTTTGCAGTTTTTCATTAATATCTGGCAATAGTGTACCAGTATCAAGCACATCTTTTTCTTTAGAAAAAATACTTTTAATACTTTTTGCGATTTCAGGCTCTGTTGAGTAATAATTATAAATACTAGTGGGAATCATTTCAAAATTCCATGATTTTTCGCTTTCCATAAAAACTTTAGAAATTTTATCTGTTAAATATTCTAATTTTATTTGAAAATCAGGATCTTTAACTACATCAGAATCCGCTTTATTAAGTAATATTTCTATATATGGTAATTCATTTAAAAACCCAAAGATATCAATTAGATCTCTTAAATATTTTAGAGCTTCATCATATCGAATATCATCTTGAGAATCAAATACAAAGATCATTACATCTACATGAACAAAAAATCTTTCTGGTGATGCTAGATATTCATTAATATGGTCCTTTTGGCCGCCTAAGTCCCATAAAACTAAATCTAACCTTTCTGATTGATATTCCTCAACATTAGCACCAATTGTTGGTTCTAAATTTATCATATCATTATAATTATAATCATTGATAAGACGATTCATAAGGGAAGTCTTTCCTGCATAATCTAAACCTGCTATAACCACTTTCATTTTGGGCTTTTTCATATATAATTTTCTTTTATTCCAAGAATTAGCAACTAAGTAAGCAGCGATAATTGCGTTTTTAAAAGTCGATAAATCTAAATTAACCTTTTTTGCTTGTTTTTCATAATCTTCTCCATTAACTCCTGATAAATCCCTTAGAGTCGTAATATCCAATTTTAAGAACTTTTTTAACTGATCATCAGTTATTCCTTTTAAAAAACTTAATTCCAAGTCAAGGACAGTTTTTAATGAGGTTGGATAGTAATCAATGTCTAAAAACCGATCACAAAAGTATTTGATTATAATCTTTGAAGATTCTGACATAGTAAATTAATATACTTAATTTATATAAATTTTTAGAAAAGTGAACACAATCTTTTTTTTTTTTGTACACAGAGAACGCAAAACACTATAAAACATAATCTTAAATATGTAAATTATTATAATTCTTATAAAAGGATAAAGGGTTTTTATAACAAAAGTCACTGTTTGCATTTTTTTATACCAAAATGTCAGTTAAGTTACACAAAATTAAATGATAATTATGGATGATATAATAAGAAAAGATATAGGTCAAGAAAAGTTATATGATAACTCAAAAGAACCCTATTTTCAATTCAAGGAAGATCTAGATAAATTTCCCTTTATTATAATAATAGGAAAGTATGATCATATTTTAGGACCGCGTTCATTATATTCCTCCGTAGTTTTAAAAGACGTAATTTTTATTAGGAATTTATTGCGAGATGCGTTAAACACTAAAAATAAATTTGTTATTTTAGACTTCAATCAATTTTATTCACAAGTATATAAAATTGAAGTTAAAGATTCAAGTGCAAGAGGGGGAAAACAGTTATATGCTATTATAATTTTGCGAGATGTTGAATATCCTCTCATTCCTATTTTGCATCTCAAAAGAATAGGTATGATTTTTCATAAAATTGATACAAATTTAATTTTATCTGATGATGAATCTGCTTTTGAGAGCTTTTTCAAAGAAGTAAGCGAAATATATATGAAGAAAGGGGAAGTGCTGCCACTGGAATCCATAAATTTACAAATAAGAAGTGGAGTCAATACTATCCAAGGTTTTTGTGAAATAATACAAGAACAGATTGGATTAAAGGGTAATATTTCAAAAAATGAGATTTCTAGCTATATTGAAATGATGCTTGATTCATGTAAGGATATTATTGAAGCTCTTGAAACACCTTTATCATCAGCAATTAAATAAAAAAAATTTTAAAAAATGATAAACGATAAGAAAATAGTATTTGTTGGACCATCAGGGACTGGAAAAACCTCAATTAAGAAAACTTTCTTTGAGAGATATAGCCCAATATCACTCTTAGTAAATCCCATAAATCCCTCAAGAGGAATAACTACATCAGTATATTCATTATTCAATAATAAACTCGGTATATTTGACCTAGCTGGACAAGAAAATGATTTATGGTTATCAGAGACAAAAGATTCCGTTTTCAATGATTCAAATATGATTATTTGTATCTTTGACATTCATAATTCGGTTGAATCTATAATTCAATTTATTCTTAATATCTATCATATTCAAAAAGAAAATAAATTAAACTCATGCCATATAGTAGCATTTTTACATAAAGCAGACTTAGTAAGCCCTTCGTATATGGACCAAAAAATTAAAGCTATTCATGATTTTGTTACAAAACAACACCCTCGAGGAGCTCATTTTGAGATTTACAAAACTTCGATTACCGAGAGTTATTATTACACCACTTTTCGAGTTTTATCTAAATTATTAAAAATGATTCTTCCTTATGAGAATATTTTACCCGATAGTGATAATTTTTTTCATCTTAAAAACCAGTTTTCTTTATTAATGAATATAACTGAAGATAGAGAAATTCAAATAGAAGAGTTAGTCTCTAAACTTAAATTAAGCCATGAGCAAGTTAATTTTTATATAAATCAATTAAAAACTAAAGGAATTATTGCTATTGAAAATAAGACAAGGAAGTATATATTATCAGATAATGGATATTATTACAAAGTTGGTTTAGAAAACCATAAAAATAAACAAAAGGCAGAAGATGGATGTTTGGTTTATGAAATTTTCTCCATATTCTTAATCTTAGATGATAACAATTCTTAAATTAAATAATTTAATGTTTCGATTATTTAAAATGTATGATGTACTAAAATGTGGAATCAATCAAAAAATGTTCCGAATAGTTGTGACAATATTATTGATTTTCAAGAAAACAACAGTCAACTAATATATGAGATTGATTTTACAAACAGCATTTTTACTCTTTATGGTCCTATAGATTTTATTCTTGGATATAACCAAGATAATTTTAGTCATGTATGTCTAGAAAATTGGCTAAATCTAATCCACCCTGATGATCAAGAACTTGTGAATATGAATTTAATAAAAGCTAGTAAAAATTATGAAAATTATAAGTTAGAATATAGAATTAAAAAAAAAAATGGATTATATCAGCTTATTCAGGACTGTGGTTTCATTGTTAGAAAAAAACAATACGATCGGATAGGATTTATCGGAAGCATTAATGAAATTACTCAGAGAAAATCTGAGATGACTGATGAAGAGGAGCTAAAATTCCAATTGATAAGTTCTTCCACACAAGATGGGATTGTTCAAATTGATATTAATGGAAGAATTATATATTGGAATGATGCTGCTCAAAAAATTTTTGGATATCGAAAAGATGAGATTATTGGAAAAGATGCACACGAAGTTCTTGCTCCAAAACATTATATTCCCGCGTTTAAGAAAGGTTTTGAATTATTTAAAAGTTCAGGGAAGGGAAATTTAATTGGGAAATGTATAGAGTTTGAGGCAATTAAAAAGAATGGAAATAAAATTCCTATTGAATTAAGTATATCATCTGTGTTTATTAAGGGAAAGTGGAATGCTGTCGCTATAATTCGAGACATAACTGATAAAAAAATTAAAGAGAAAATCATTAACGACACAATTAGTTATGAAAAACTTGTTACTTCTCTTTCTTCCCGCTTTGTTGGAAACATAAATATTGATCAGGTTATTTATTTTACATTAAGAGATATTGGTATAGAATGCAATGTCGATAGAGCATATATATTTCTTGTTGATAAAGATCTAATGAATTTAAATAATGCGTATGAATGGTGTAGAGATGGAATTCAATCTCATATTAATTACTACAATAAAAAACCATTAAATCAATATCCATGGGTTATGCTCCAACTTAAAAACGGTGAATTTATTGAAGTAAATGATCTCATAGAATTACCAATCGAAGCTAATAACCTTAAAAGTGATTTGATCAAAAATGGAATAAAAAGTACAATTGCATGTCCTATTTTAAGTAATCAAGAGTTAATTGGATTTATTGGGTTTGATTATGAAATAAAAAAAAAAATTTGGACTTATAATGACAAATCTCTACTCCAATTTACATCTCAGATTATAGCTAATGCACTAGAACGAAAATTTACTGAAGAAAAATTAAAAGAATCAGAACTGAGATATAAAAATCTTTTTAAAACTGCCCCATTTATGATAATTCTTTTAGATTTTAATGGTACTATTGTTGATGTTAATGAAATGGTTTTAGACTATATCCCATACAAGAAGCCACACATTTTAGGTAAAAAGATCATCGATTTAAACCTGATTAGAAAAGAAAATCTACCCATATTTCAAGAAAAATTAAAAGAAGTATTGAATAAGGAAATTGTAAATCCAATTGATATTCCAGTTCTTAGTGATAATTTCAGATTAAACTGGGTGAGACTGCATACTACTTTAATTTCAGTCAATAAGAAAATCCTTATTCAAGTTATATTACAAGATATTTCACAAAAAAAAAGATCTGAACTTGAATTAATTGATTCTGAGAAAAAATATCGTAGTATCTTTGATGGCGCTATGGATGCTATTTTTTTATTAGAAAATCAAAGAATAATTAATGCTAACAAAATGGCTGTCAAAATATATGGTTATAATAGTAAAAAAGATTTCATCGGTGTCTCTCCATGGGAATTCTCTCCTCTATATCAATTAAATGGCAAAACATCAAAAGAAATGGCTTTAAATTATATAAATCGTGCCTTAGACGGTGAAGCATTAAATTTTACATGGAAACATCTCAGAAAAGACGGAACTGCTTTTGATGCGGAAATTTCCTTGAACCGCCAAAAGCATGGAAAGCAATATTACCTTCAAGCTATTGTAAGGGATATTTCAGAAAGAAAAAAGGCTCTAAGGTTACAGGAAAAATTTAAAGAATCATTAGAAAAAGAAGTCATTTTAAGAACTGATGAACTCAAAGATGCTCTAAAAAAACAAAAGTTCTATTTAGATCATATTGCTAAAACATCTCAATTTAAAACAGAGTTTTTGGCTTCAATGTCTCATGAATTAAGAACACCTTTAAATGCGATAATTGGATTTACAGATTTACTACTAGAAGAATCTTATGGAGATGTAAATAAAGATCAGCTAGACTTCATAACAGACATTAAAGATTCCTCTGTGCATCTATTAGATATGATCACAAGGATTCTAGATATATCTAAGATTGAATCTGGAGAATTATCAATAAAGATTGAAAAATTTAACCTTTTTTATTTAATTGAACAAATTGTTTCTAACTTTAAACCATTAACCCAAAAGAAGAATCTAAAAATTGAATATAAATATATTAATAAAAAGACAGTAATCAGTGCGGATCGCATTAAATTGAAACAAATTTTATATAATCTAATTGGAAATGCTATAAAATTTACATTAGAAGGAGAAATTATCCTTGAATTCAAGGATGAGTCTAATTATTGGATATTTAATGTTATTGACACAGGAATAGGTATAGCAGAAAAAGATTACGATCTAATCTTTAAAGATTTTAAGAGAGTTAAATCACCATATGTTGAATCGGTAGTGGGATCTGGTTTAGGATTAGCTTTAACAAAGAGAATAGTCAACTTACACGGGGGAGATATTTCTTTCAAAAGTACTTTAGGTAAAGGGTCCACTTTTACATTTACCATACCTAAAGTTTATAAAAACAGAACGAAATCTGAGACTGTTTTTGATTTCCTAAACGTGCTTTAATAATTGATTAAAATTACAAAATAAGAGAAATTATAAAAAAAGAGTATAAATAAAATAATGATTGAAGAAGATTTTGATCTAGATTTCGATTCCCATTCATTTATTGAAATATTTGATAATATTGCTTCCGAATCTAATGCAGACAAGAAATTAGCTCGTATTATTAAACTGATATGTAAAGTTAGCGGAATGGATTATTGTTTTTTGTCGATTATTGATGATTTATTCAATTCAACTAAAATTGTTCGATATTCCAACTTAAAAAATTTAGTAGAAAATAATGAATTCCCCGATGTATTAAGCTTAAAGTTGTTTCCCTGGTTACATGAAAAATTAAGAAATAAATCTGTAGTTTACATAAATTTAGATAAGAAACAATCGGAATATGCAGACTCTATTATAGATTTATTAAAATTAAAGAATATTAAATATTTTATAGCTATTCCTATTAATTCCAATGAAAATTTATTGGGTTTTATAGGACTTATATCTGATACTAAGGATAGTTTCTTTTCAAACAAAATTCTGTTAAAAATTAAATTATTATGTCTTATCGTGTCTGAAATCTTAGAAAATTCTAAGATGACGAGAGAATTAGAAATTGTTGAAAAAAAAAGCGAATCCTTAGTAGAGAATTCAAATGATATTATTATTACTATTAAATCAAATTATGATATTGAGAATGTTAACAAAAAACCGTTATTGGAGTACTTAGGTTATAATCCTGAAGATGTTATAGGTTTTTCACTGCTAAGTTTTGTTCATCATGACGATTTCGATAAATTAGAAAAAGTATTTGATCCTAAATCCCCCAAGGAACACATTCAATTAGAAATCAGGATGAAAAATAATGAGGGCCATTGGAAGGAATTTGGATGTAATATTTATGAGCCATCCACAACACACTCTAAAACGTTAATGCTTATTTTAAATAATATAGAACTGCGTAAATGGGTTGAGGTCAAATATAAGAATCTTTTCGACAATTCTCCAAATGCAATATTATTTATTGATTTCAAAGGTGTTATAATTGATGCTAATCAATCTACTCAAAAAGTTTTCGGATATAAAGAAGATTTCTTTATTGGTAAATCACTAGAAGATTTTGATGATTTATTTCCTATAGAATTGAAGAATTTTTACAAAAAAACCTTTCAAGCCTATTTTAAAAAGGAATTTCCTAAACCTATCGAAATTAAGATAAAAACTGAATTAAATGATTGCGTTTGGTTAGAAGTACAGGCTTCAGTTATTAAACAGGATAATAATATATATATTCAACTTCTTTTTCAAAACATTACAGAAAAGAAGAAAAGAGAGCTGCTTGAACAAAAGTTTAAAGAAGACTTAGAAAAGGAAGTTGAAGCTCGGACAGGAGATTTGAATTTTGCCTTTCAGCAGCAAAAAAAATATGTAGATCAAATTTTAAAGTCTTCCCAATTCAAAACAGAATTTATGTCAACTATGTCTCATGAATTAAGGACTCCTTTGAATGCTATAATAGGATTTACAGAATTACTTTTAGAGGAAGTTTATGGCCCCTTAAATACTGAACAAAGAGAATTCGTGAATGATATTAAAATTTCAGCAGAGGATCAGTTTGAGATGATTAAAAACATTTTAAACATATCAAAAATTGAATCTGGTCAAATTACTATGAAAATTCAAAGTTTTTCCTTAAATTCTATGATAGAACAAATTTTCTCAAGCCTAAAACCATTAATTGGGAACAAAAAATTACAATTTAGGGTAGTAGGATTAGAAAATGAAAAAATGTTAGAAGCGGACCCTATTAGGTTTAAAGAAATTTTATTAAATTTGTTGAGTAATGCTGTAAAATTCACTATTGAAGGCATCATAACGCTTAAAATTAAAGAATTAAATGATAAATGGGAATTCGAGGTTTCAGATATGGGTATTGGAATTGATACTAAAGATTTTCCAATCATCTTTAAAGATTTTAAAAGAGTAGATTCAACTTATGTCCGCTCAGTTCCCGGGACAGGTTTAGGTTTATCGCTAACTAAAAGATTAATTGAATTACATGGCGGGGAGATTACTTTTTATAGTGTTTTAGGAGTTGGTACTACATTTTGTTTCTCAATCATAAAAAAGTTCAGTAATTTAAATACATAAAAAGTCTACGCAGCAAATTTTAGACTTAATTTTTTAGCATGATTTGATATGCTAATTAGCTCTTCATAATTTTTTTCTAAAATTGCTTTCATAAGATTTACTTTTAGCTTTTTAATTTTATCAAGTGTTATTCCAAACGTTTGACTTACTTTTTCATACAAGTTGTCTATTTGATCATATAATCTTTTTGCATGCTCAATATCAATTATTTCTAAGTTTATAATCATATTTTGATAAGTTTTATTTATATCTTCTAACCAATTTTTTGTCTCTTTTAATATTGGAGACAATAAATCAGTTTGTCCCGTTTTAAGACATTTATTAAAAAGTTCATTATGTTCGTCGAAGATATTGTTGAAGTAATTCTGTATTCTTATTTTTAGTGGATCAATATTTACATCAGGATTCATGAACAAAATTACATTATATAAATCATAGCTTATTATATTTAACTTTAAATTACTTCCAGATAAATTAAATCCAGATAGATCATGAATATTTAATTCCATTGAGAATTTTTCTAATGCACTAATAAACATTGGAATTAAATCTAAGTCAGCTAGAATAGACGATGGATCAAGATTTTCTCTTTTAAACAAAAATTTCTTTAAATAATCTTCATTTAATTCGATTTTGAGTAATGTCCTTCCATCTTTGTCAGATATTAAAGCTCCTATAAAGGATGGAATTTCTTCAGGTGATAAATTCTTATTAGATTTTACTAGATTTTCATTTTCAACTATAAGTTTGGAAGAAAATGATTTAAGAATATTCGAGAAATAATCTTTTCCAAAATCTGTTAAACTGATTACTTCATCATTTTCTAAATCCTGTATACTAATGTGATTCTTTTTCTCTAAACTTTCTATTAAATAGTTTACCAATTTCTCTGGGCGATTCAATTTTTCAATTAAGACTTTCTTAGATATCGAAATTTGATTTTTAATTTCTGAGATGATTTTTATTGACTCATCTATAACATTAAATTCTAATGCATCCTCAGAATCTTCCTCTATTAGGCAAGACTTCATGATCTCTAAGAAATCAGAAAAAGTATGAACCAAATATTTCTTTTTTAGACTTGTAAACTTTATCTTAAAGAGTTTTGTATCAGAGAATGTTAGTATCGTATTGGTTTTTACCTCTTTAAACTTTTTGTCATCAATAAGATCAATTTTATGCAATAGTACATAAATCATGGAGTTTGGAGATAATTGATCTCGAATATCTACGATTTTTCTTATAAATTCAGATATTAATCCAAAATCTGAACTGATATCTATTACCACTAGTATTAATTTAGAATCAACAAATATCGAGTTTTCATCAGTTTCCAACCAGCGATGATTCTCCTGTCCAGCTAAGTCAAAGATTCCAATATTTTCATTAATACCTGGTAATCTTAATATCAATGACTCTTCACCATAAGTGGGCTCCAGAGCATATTCAAGTAGCTTTTTAGAGTTCTCTCCTTCAAAAAACATTTTTCGAATAGTTGTTTTTCCTGCTCCAGAAGGACCGATAAAAATTATTTTCTTATTCATATTAAGCGACTTTTTTATCTAAATAGTAATAATCTTTGAGTTTTAATCTAATTTGACCAACCAATAAGATAAGTTTATTTGTTGTTAAACTTTCAGAGATAACGATCATGTACTTAAGACCAAATTTTACCATATTTAAATTATTTAGAATAATGTTAAAGTTTTCAGCGCTTGAGAGAATTAAGTGATCAATTTTTCCATCTCGGCTCATTTCTTCGAAATTCTGATTCAACTCTGCTATTAATTTATGAGAATGATTTATTATATTTGTGTTAAAATCATTCGACATACTTTGGACAATAATGCTGTCCTGCAAATTAGTAAAAAAAACCATTGTTTTTGGAACTCCATTAATTTGATCTTCTAATATTAACCTTAAATTCATTGTCTCTTGAGAAGAATTACTTAGTATATTATAAAACGCATCATATAAACGATAAATCCACTCTGGGTGAATACTAGTGAAGTATGTTTCTAAATTGAATTTTTCATGGAAAAGATTTTTTAAATTCTTTATAGTAGTATCATTATTTTGTTTTTCAATCAAATCAATTTTATGAACAAACAATACTAATTCTGTTTGTAAGTCTCTTAATTTTATAATCTGCATTATTTTCTGGATTTCTTTTTCTATTTCCTTATTTTTCAAATTCCATGAATTATAATCTATGATATAAGCAATTATATCCGTATTTTCAAATGCAATAAGAAAGTCATTTTCCTCTTCATGATCTAATAAATAATTGAGCTCTTGCCCAGAAGAGTCAAAAATGCCTAATCTAATATCCAACCATGTATAAACATTAGGATTTATACCTCTAGTAGGTTCGAGGGGTTTTAAAAGCAATTCTTTAGGATCTACACCTTCAAAAATTATTTTCTTAATGCTTGTTTTTCCTGTTCCTGCTCGACCTAACAACAGTATTTTTCTTGTTGCTGCTTTCTTAAAAAATATCTCCAAATTTTTATTGAAATAACTTTTTCGTTTTTCTTTTTCGATCTGAAAAATCTCTCGAGAAAAATTTGTGAGATTGGATCTAATTTTATGAATATTTAATTTGTCTTTTTCTTCTAAAATAATAGATACTATTTCATATCCTTCTTTTGAAATTTTTGATTTATCACAATAAGATAAGATTGAAAAATCAGTAATTGAGGTTTCTACTAGTTCTTCTCTTTGTATATCATCACTATACGTGAATGTTATATAGATTTTATTAATAAGATCATTAGAAACATGAAAATCCAGTGGATACTTCATATCAATTACAGGTCCTAATTTCCTATCCCAACTAAAAATAACAAGTCCTAAAACCATTTTTGTCTCCTTATGAATTTGAATTTTAATAGCTATAATTCAAACCTTAAACTTAAATAACTCATAAAAAATGATATATATAAACATATCTAAAAGAAAAGTAATATTAATGAGTACTATAACTTAAAATATAACGACACTTATTCACAATCCTACGAGTTGATTTTACAAAATGAAGAATATCTATATAATTGAAGATAATGAAAAGAATATGAAGTTATTCAGAGCAATTTTGAAGTTAATCCCTGAAGTCGAAATTTATGAAGAAACCCAAGGAGATTTAGGTTTAGAATTGATTAAAACAGGTAATCCTGACATAATAATACTTGATATACAACTGCCTATAATTAATGGAATTGAAATTTGCTCAGAACTTCGAAAAATAGATAAATTTAAAGATAAACCGATAATCGCGGTTACTTCATTTGCAATGAAAGGTGATAAAGAGCGTATATTACAAGCAGGATTTACTGAATATGTATCGAAACCTATTAAAGTCCAAGAGTTTAGGAAATTAGTAGAAAAATTAATCTCCTAATCGTATTTAAGTATTTCTAAATAAATTGATGATTGAAAAGAAAAAAGTAGTTATTATAGGACCCGCAGGAGTGGGTAAAACCACTATAAAAAAAGTTTTTTTCGAAATGGCAAACCCTCTTACATTAATAAATAGTACTATAGAACCTACCAGAGGTATAAATTCAAAAATCTTTAAATTTTTTAATCTTGAATTAGGAGTATTTGATTTAGCAGGACAAGAAAATAAAAATTGGTTTGCTGATGAGAAAGATGTTTTCATTAATGCTAACTTAATTATTTGCGTTTTAGATGTAAATACGTATTTGAGAGAGATTCAAGAATTCTTTATAAAATTAATAAAGTTATACCGAGAAATGAAGTTAAGTAATTGCTTTATAGTAGTATTTTTACATAAGGTTGATTTAATAGAGCGAATTTATCTCCACCATAAAGTCAAAGCATTCAAAGATTTCGTAGAAAGTGAAATGAAATTAGAAAAAAAAATTAAAATCTATCCTACTTCAATTGCAGAAGAGTTTTTCTTTAACACTTTTGATTATATCACAGAAATTCTTGACAAAATTGTATCGATCAACCAATATACAAAAAGTAGTACAATTATTGATGAATTTCGTAAAGATTTAGAAATTTTGATCGAATATGAAGTGACCAAACCTTATAGTTTTGATGATCTTTTTTATGATTTTAATTTGCAGCATAGCAATGCTTTAATTCATCTTAATAGGTTAGAAAAGTTAGGATTTGTTGAAATTTTAGGAGATATGAACCGATTTAAATTAACAGATAAAGCTTCTTTCTTTAAGTCCAAAGTAAAAAAAGATGAAATAAATCAAGATCAAAATAAAATAAATAGAATCCTTGATGCGTTATTCCTCTTTTCTAACTTAAATGATAAATAACTGCAAAGAATAAAATCAGAACTATAATGAAAATCTCATTCTTTTAAATATTATTACTACGTCTTAAGATAATTACTTCTCTCTAATACTGATCATGTTTTAATAAAATATTATAAATATGTAAAGATAAAATAGATAAGGCAAATTATATTATATTAATCCGCAGCTAAATCTATTAATTAAATATCAATCCATGTGGAGCACTCTTGAAAGGTATTATTATTTTAGAATTTGATGAGAATGATAACCTATCAATTAGTACACAATTCCCTGTAAATATTTGCGAATTTCTAGAAGTAACTCCAAAAGTTCTCAAACCATTATCCGATCAGCATTTAACAAAGAAAATGGAGCCTAACTATCTAGAAATGAAATTAAACGATGAGGTTATCGTATCAAGCTTTTACACGGGATTTTCGTTCAGACACTATGTAGGAAAACCCAATTATGCCATCATAGTATTCTTGTCTGAAGATGATTTTCTTATCGACGATTTTGAGGGAATGATGCGCCGGATTGCATATGAATTATTGCCAAAAAGAGAAGCGCTTAATTTTGATGATATTTTCGGGAAATATTATGATATGCTAAAAAATGGTGAATTAACGCCTTATTGGGAAGAAACTATTGAAGGAGAGACAAGTAAAGTAGTTAGAGAAGAAAATCAAAAAAAGAAAGAATCTCAGAACGGTGAAATAATTGAGGAAAAAGAAGATGCTAGAAATGTAGCAGATGAGAAAGTTGATGCTTCTAATATTAAGACTAAATTAAAAGATTTACACGAGAAAAATACAGAATTAGAAACCCTACTCCAAGAAAAAATAAGTAAGATAAGAGAGCTAACAAATAAATTTACTGAAATCAAATCAGAAAATACCACGTTATCTACTGAATTAGATTCCCTAAAAAAAGAACTAAGCGAACAATATATCAAGTTGGAAAAATGGAGCCAACAGATGGCAGATTTAAACGAAAATAATGCAAAATTAATGATCGAAAATAAAAATTTATCCTCACAAATTACCAAAAAAGTCAACGAAGGAGAACAAAAAGAGAAACAGATTAAAGATTTAGAGAAAAAATTACAAGGATTGGATGGAGCAGAACAAGAAACCAAAAAAATCATACAAGAAAAAGAAGATCTGAGAATTATTAATCGTAATTTGAACACTGAAGTTTCTAATTTAGAAAAAATGGTAAGTAAGTTAGACTCGGAAATAGAGAAGGCTAAAAATCAAAATACAATTCATATAGACACCATAACCTCTTTAAAACTTGAAATACAAAACTTTAAGAAAAAACAAACAGCAAACGAGGATGTATCTGCTGATATTAAAAATCAAATCTTCGATTTAAAAAAAGAAGTTAAAGTTTTAAGACGGGAGCGAGATCATTATATGAACATCGTTAAAAAAAATAATCTCCTTTAACCTACTCAAAATTTCGCATAAGTACTGAATTTGATTCATAAAATTTTAAATGTCCAATTTTTCACACGCTTATTTTGATGATTACTACACAAAAACATATTTTTATAAATCCATACTTTTTTAATAATAATAACAGTTTTAAAGTTAAAATTCTAATAATATTATATTAAATGTTATAATAGAATTGGTGTATAAGATGTCTATTGATACCAAAAGTTTTGATAATATTTTATCGAAAATAATCAAATCCGAAAGCGGAATTAAAAAAGTAATATTGGTCGATCGAACCGGGCTTACCATCGCCAGTGTCTCTAAGTTTTCTTACTTTCCAGCTGACGTTGACGGAATTGGGGCAATCGCCAGTGCTGTGTTCTGTGCCAGCGAAGAGCAAGGAAAGAACCTGGAGCTCGGCGATTTGGAGATAGTTACGTCAGAATTCTCAGGAGGGAAAATTTTTGCATCAAGTTGTGGTCCTAAGGGTGTTTTAACACTCATATCCGATCCAGATATCAATATTGGGCTAATTCGATTAATATTAAAGCGTTCTGGTGATGAATTAAAGGAGATTTTGGATGAGTTCTTATCGGACATTCCAGATACACTCGATTCGGGGTTAGATTTAAGCGACTTGGATGAGCTCACTCCCGATTAATTCGAATTTGCTTATTTTCATACCTTAAAGAAGTGTATAATTCTTTAAGGCAAGCTAATTTTTAGTTTAAAAGTATTAATGTGGAATGAAATGAATTCACACTTAATTCTATAATCCTTCGGAGCTAATTACATAAATTTGAAATAAAGGTGATTTAATTTCTTGTTCTTCATGCGAAAAAGAGACAGAATAGGACACTTTATATTCTTAGATAATCATAACAATAACTGGGAAATGAAGTGAATTTTGCGAAATTACTATGACGGATTATGATTTTACTTTCAAAATAATGATGTTAGGTGAAGCCAGCACTGAAAAGACTTCATTAACAATCCGTTTTATTTCAGGATTTTTTTTAGAGGATTTAAAACTTACTATAGGAATAGATTTTTACTCCAAAACAACACTCTATAGAGATAAGAAAGTTAAACTGCAAATTTGGGATTATGGCGGGGAGGAACGGTTTAGATTTTTACTTAACCAATACTGTAAGGGAGCAAATGGAGCAATGTTTCTGTATGATATTACTAATCCAACAACACTTTCTAACTTACCTACTTGGATTCATATAATAAGACAGAGTGTTGGAGATATTCCTATAATGTTAGTAGGAGTTAAATTAGACTTAGAACAGTATCGAGCAATTGCTCGTGAAGAAGGAGAAAATTTAGCCAGATATTACAATTTATCATCTTTCGTTGAATTATCTGCAAGAACCGGTCAAAATGTTGAAAGTGCTTTCACAACTATAACGGAACTTATGTTCGATCGATATCGAAATAATTCATTATTAGATCAATCACATTTGAGTGAGTTAAAAAGAGAAACTAAGCAAACTGTATTTAGAGTTAATAGAAAACTCGCTTTAAAACTAGAAAATAACCGTACTAATATTTATGTGAACGGTAAACTTTTTCAAC
>CAYUTF010000044.1:0-25533 GCA_964447495.1 uncultured archaeon | reverse complement strand
ACACTACAAACAACCAAGATATCTTTATACGGGAATTTCATTTTAGTTATTTTTGTTTTAATAGAGATATTAAAAGAGCTGAAATGTTAGATAATGTAATGAAGCCTTTTTTTAAAACTTTCAAATTAAGAAAAATAAAATTATAGGATGCTATTTTTATTTACAAATTTAATGCCCTTTTTGGACATAGATTCTAACGAATTTGCTATATTTCCAGGAGGTAGATCAATCCCTTTAGTTAAATCTGCCAAAAAGTATACTTGAAAACCGAAATCTACCCCATCCATAGCAGTTGCGAAGCAACAGTAATCTAAAGCTAATCCGCAAATAAAGATTCTTTTGACATTTAGTGATTTTAATAAACCAGCTAATCCTGTTTCTGACTTTTTATCATTTTCAAGAAAACCAGAATAACTATCTATCTTTGGATTGTACCCTTTTCTAAGTATGCCATGAGCAAGATTTACATTCAAATCCTCATGAAACCTTGCGCCTTTTGTGCCTTGTACACAATGATCTGGCCATAACACCGGGCCAATCGCTTCTGTTTGATATTGGTCCCCTGGATTCTTTCCAGGATGATTACTTGCAAATGATAAATGGTCTTGTGGATGCCAATCTTGAGTTAATATAATTTTTGCTAAATTATTTTTAAATTTTTTAGCCATAGCATTAATATCACTGATGATCTCATCTCCTTTTTCTACAGGTAAAGCTCCTCCGGGCATGAAATCATATTGCATATCAACTATAATTAAGACATCCTCTTTAGAGATTTGAAGTCTTTTTTCATAATCTAATTTTGATAAATTCATGATACTAAGAAAAGACTAGTTATCTTATTATTTTATTTTCTCTCCTAATTTATATAATTTTTTGGTAAGGTTTGAAATTAAATTTTAATATTTCTTAAGCAACGCAAAAATCGCATTGTAAGTAATCCATATTAGTATACTAAAGACACCAAACCATTCAATAATCGACCATCTATTCGTAAAATAAAAAATGAAAATAATTGAAACTAAGAAACTCAATAATACATGAACAAGAGTAAATTTTGAATTTTTTAAAAAAAATATCCCATATAGGACGCAATAAATGGTCACTCCAAGAAAAGTAACTAAAGCTAATATTCCATGAATTAGGAGGATAAGAATATTATCGGTTAAAACTGGAAAAAAACCTATCAATGATAAGGTTATACTAGAAACTATAGATAGTGAGAGAGCAACCTTTCTCAATTTAAGATTTATGTGATCATATACAATAATTTTACTCATATAAAAATTAAAAGGAATAACAGTTATTCCCGAAAATATTAAACCAAGATTAAATATTATTCCCATCGGTCCTGCTGCTAAATAGCTTACGTCATAAGATAAGATGCTATATCCCGGAAATGAGAATAGAGCAGTATTGATACCAATTAAAGCAAAAGATACAGTAAGTAAACCAAAAATACCTCCTGGAATAAAATTTAATAGTTTTTCAAAATACCTACCATTATTGCTCATATGGATTTATTTAATGGAGTTATTAAAAGGTTATCCAATCCTTACTTGACCTAATTTTGAATTTAGAACCTATACTTCGTCCCCTCAATTGATTTCAAATAGTCATATTCATAGATGTGTAACAAATTAGGATTGCCTATTTTTAAATTAAAAAAAATTTTATTTATATCTTTAAATTATATTCATTTAGATTTTATTATTTAAATACGCGCTCGTAGTATAGGGGTAATATGCTGGCTTCCCAAGCCAGCGTCCCGGGTTCAAAGGTCAATGTGGTTTCCACATTTGGCTGAAAATCCCGGCGGGCGCATTCTCTTTATTATTACCAGGATAAGCCTTTTTTAAATCGTAAATCACTAATAATTTGTTTTGCTTCACTACTCGGCACTTCCATAAACGCATAAAACTCATTTTGCCAAAAAGCTTTACCTGAAGTAGTTGATCGGATTTCTTCAGCGAATTTAATAGAATTCCTTACAGGCATTAATATATCGATTGTAGCTTGATATTCTTTTTCTTGGTTAACCTTATTTATTTTAGCGGAATTTTTAGATAAGAGAGATAGCGTACTTTTTATATAATTTGGAGGTAACTGGATAATCGTATGATAGATAGGTTCCAATAAAATTAATTCCGCTTCCAAAAGAGCCTTCTTAATCCCATCATAGAACATACTTGATAATTCTGTAAACGCAGTTTCTTCATTTAGATTATTAATTATGAGACCCTCAATAGTTATCATGATTTCAGTAAGTTTTTCTCCACAGAGTGGTCCACTAAGTTGTATCTTACCAATTATCTCTAAAATGAGATTTTTGTATAACTCTTCAATAAGAGAACTTCCTCTAAAGATAAAAATATTTTGATTATTATCAATGTTCCAAATTTTATCCATGTCCTCCATTGCAAGAACACCATTGTGGATCATCAAATCTATCAATTTAACATTTGAATAACCATTAATAACATTAATTTTGTGGATTTCAAGTGCAGTATCATGATCTAATCTTTGAACTCTGATGTTAAGAGAATTTTGATTATTTTGAGTCCTTACACTAACTAGATTTGAGGAAAACCTGCAAGATTCCTTAAAGACAGGTCTAGGTGGTGATACAGAGACGTTAACACCTCTCTTTGCTATTTCATTAGTGCTTATTTCTAAGTGTAAAGGACCCATGCCTGATAAAAGGAATTCTCCATTTTCTTCATTGATTTCAAAATTCAGGTTCGGATCCTCGATTAATAAGTTTTCTACAAGCCCTTTCATTTTTTCTAAATCTCGTAAATATTCGGGTTCAATGGAAACGGTTACCACCGGAGTAGAGACATATTTTACATATTCAAAGGGCAACATTTCTGTTTGGTATCCCTTTTCTACAATTGTTTCTCCACTTTTTATTCTTTTTAACCCTTCAATTGCAACAATATTTCCCACAGGGATATTTTGTACTTGCTCCCGTCTTTGTCCCATAAATATGGATAATCTTTGTATAATACCTTCTTCATTTTCTCTTAGGAGATAAATAACATCCTTCTTTGCACATTTTCCTGAAAATATTCTACCAGTTGCAACTAAATCATGTTTATCTGCTTGAACTTTACTCATACATATTACGAGCGGTCCGTGGGGATCGCAATGTATCATAGCATCTCCTATTTTTGAAGATAACTCTCCATCCCAAATTTTACTGATTCTATATTCTTGTGCAATTATTGGATTGGGAAGATGATCTACAACCATTTCTAATATCGCATTATGGATTGGGAAATAAACCGCTAAATCAGCATAAGTTTCTTTGGTATATGTCTCTTTCTTATATCTTGCTCGAATATCAGCAAATTTTAAGTCATTTTTTTCAAGAATTTTCAGTGTAAAGCCCCATTTATGGAGTGCTGAACCAAAAGCAACATTTCCATTAATAGGAGATACTTGCCATTCTTTGTCATAAGGAGGATCAGCAAATCGCTGAATAAGTGTATTAAAATCATTAATTATCCGTGTATATTTTTCTTTAATCTTGTCATCTGAGAGTTTTAATTCTCTTATTAAACGGTCAATTTTATTGATGAATAACACAGGTTTTACTCCATCTTGAAGTGCTTGTTTAATAACAGTCTCAGATTGGGCAATAATCTCCTCAACAGCATCAACGACTACAATAACCCCATCTATCAAGCGAAGTGCTCTAGTAACCTTACCACTAAAATCTAAATGGCCAGGAGTATCTACTAAGTTAATAAGAAAAGGTTCGTGTCCTTCTAATGACTTCTCGTAATATAAAGAAATATTTGTTGATTTCATTGTAATTCCCCTTTTTTGCTCTTCTTCTAAATAATCAAGGGCTCTTGCTTCACCAGCCAAATCGGGAGAAAGTAAACCTGCTTCACTTAAAAGAGAATCACTTAAAGTAGTTTTTCCATGATCAATATGGCCAACTAAACCAATATTTCTGATATTTTTGGTATTTTCCATTAATTTAAGAATTTCGGCTATTTCACGTCGGGGCATGATCCTTTCTTCATATGATAAATTATTGTGATAATATAAATTTCAATGGTGCTTTTGATTAAAATTTTAGTATTAGTTAATTGAAATAAGAGCGGGAAATGAATTATCTCATTACTCAAGATCTTCTTCATTAAATTGAGGATGAATCCGCAAATTTCAGGTGGGTCAGAGTTTTCAATGAAATCATTTCCCGCATAATATAATCTTTTTCTGTATTAAAGTTTAACCTCTCCATCAATTACTACAATTCTTTCAATGACATGCAAACGATCGTCGCAAAATAATTCTATTGCTTTGGGAAAAATTTTATGTTCCCAAGCTAATACTCTCCCTCCTAAGGTACTTTCAGTATCTGTATCATATACAGGAACACACTTTTGAATTATGATCGGACCGTGATCTGCTATATTATCGACAAAATGGACGGTACACCCTGAAACCTTTACTCCATATTCTAACACATCTTTATGGGCATGCATTCCTTTAAAAGCAGGGAGTAATGCGGGGTGAATGTTCATTACGTTTCCGTTAAACGATTTAATAAAATTTTGGCTTACTAATCGCATATACCCAACAAGGACAATTAAATCACAACTATATCTCTTTAAAATATCAATCATTTTATTATCAAATTCTTCTCGTGGACGATCAAGATATTTATCAGATTCTAGCAAAACAAATGGAATATTATGGTTTTTAGCTCGTTCCATACAATAAGCACCAGGTTTATTGCAAATCAAAACCTCTACAGATGCTTTACTTTTTAAAATTCCTTTCTCACAGGCTTCTATTATTGCTTCAAAATTGGAACCACTTCCAGAGGCAATAGCTCCAATTTTTTTTATATTCTGCATATTTCCATCTAGTTTTTTTTTTAAGAAAAATTTTACTTATCTTTTTCTATTAAATTTGAGAAAGAACTATAAAAATTGAATAATGAAAACCCTTGATTTATTCTATTTTAATAATGATAAGATTTTTATTTGATTAACTTATATAATACATAGAATTTAGAAATAATTCATTCTCAAATTTCTTATCTTAATTTAAAGATTCCACTTACGAGAATAATATTCTATTTATTTGAAAACAGCATTTAAAAAAAAATTGTAATATACACGATCAAACAATTATAAAGTCAAAATTATTCAATCTAATAATAGATTTATATGCCTTTATTAAAAATCTAATATAGATATTCAAAATTTAAGTAAATACTATTACATAGTTAAAACAAAATTTATAAAATTGAAGAAATATGAGTTTTGAAGGAGAATTACAAAGAATAAAGGATGAAATAATTCAAAACTTACCTCCTGAAATTAAAGTACAAAAAATCGAATTTGAAGGGCCTGAAATCGCGGTATATTCAGAAAATTCAAATATGGAGGTGATTGAAAGTTCTGAAATTCTTAAGGATTTAGCAAAAACAATGAGAAAGAGAATTGTTTTTCGATGGAATGTAGATAAACGTAAAGAACCATCTGAAACAGAAGCTTATATAAAAAACCTAGTTGGTGAAGAAGCGGAGATTACTGTTATCGAATTTGATCACACTCGAGGAGAAGTTATTATAGAATCAGGTAAACCTGGATTGGTGATAGGGAAAAAAGGAGTAAATTTAAAAGAAATACGCGCAAACACATTCTGGCAACCAAAAACAATTCGAACTCCACCTATTGCATCGAGAACTATACAACTTATAAGAAATATGTTAAAAAAGGAACGACAGAATCAGAAGGATATATTACTAAAAATAGGAAAAAGAATTCATAGACCAACTCTGTTTAATGATCTCGACATTAGATTAACATGTTTAGGAGGTTTTAGAGAAGTCGGAAGGTCATGTATACTAATGCAGACTAAAGATAGTAATATACTTCTTGATGTTGGCCTTAATATAGGAAATAATAATGATCGATTCCCTCATTTTGAACTGCCAGAATTCTCTTTAAGAGATTTAGATGCGGTGGTTGTTTCCCATGCCCATTTAGATCATTGTGGAATGGTTCCTTTCTTATATAAATATGGTTATCGGGGTCCAGTCTACTCAACATTGCCTACTCGTAATTTATCAACAATGCTTCAACTAGATTTTGTTCAAATTTGCGAAAAAGAAGGAATTCCGCCCCCATACTCACGTAGAGATGTTAAAAGTACCGTACTCCATACTATTCCTCTTTCATGGGGAAAAGTCACAGATATTGCTCCGGATATCAAATTAACGCTTCACAATTCGGGACATATTTTAGGATCATCCATTGTACATCTTCATTTCGGTAAGGGAGGATTCAACTTCATTTATACTGGAGATTTAAAATATCAAAAGTCTAGATTATTAGAAAAGGCCGCAGTGAAGTTTCCAAGAGTAGAAGCACTACTAATTGAAGCTACATATGGAGGGCCTCAAGATAGAATACCAAGTAGACAAGATTCTGAAAGAGACCTTAAACAAATCTTAAATTCAACTCTTAAGAACGGTGGAAAAGTACTCATCCCTGTTTTGGCAGTTGGCAGAGCTCAAGAATTGATCGTTATTTTAGAAGAGTTTATCTCAAAAGGCATAATTGATAAGGTGCCAATTTTTTTGGATGGACTCATTGCTGAAGCTACTGCAATTCATACCGCTCATCCAGACTATTTAAGCATAGATTTAAGAGAAAAAATTCTACACCAAGGTAAAAATCCATTTTTAAGCGAATTTTTTACCACGATTAGTACTCAAGAAGAAAGACAAGATGTGATAACAGGAGGTCCATGTATAATTATGGCGACAAGTGGAATGCTTATTGGAGGGCCATCAGTACAATATCTTAGAGCACTTGCGGAAGATAAGAAAAATGCCTTAATATTTGTATCTTACCAAGTCAGCGGTACTTTAGGGTCTCGAATACAAAGAGGATTCCGTGAATTCCAGTTTGTTGATAGTAGAGGGAGAACCCAATTAGTAAAGCTAAATCTTAATGTCTTTACTTTAGAAGGATTTAGTGGTCATTCATCTCGCAGCCAAATTTCACAATTTCTGCGAAGAATTCAACCACGACCTAAATTAATTATTACAAATCATGGAGAAGAAAGCAAGTGTGTAAGCTTATCAACCATGATTCATAAAAAATTAAGAAAAGCCACTAAAAGTCCTAAAAATATGGAGACTATCCTCCTAAAATAATTTTTATTGGTTAATTTTTCTAACCTTATTTATAAACATTTTATATTATTTAATTTAATCAGTTCTTTTTTTCTTTTCTAAGCTCTTATTTTTCATAGAAAAATAATTTTTTTTAACCAATAATTATTATTTAATTTAAAATAAGTATAAGTGTTTTATTTGAAATTGCTTAATATTAAATTGAAAGATCATTCGATTACAATCACTAGACGAGTTATTCAAATTTTAGCATTCTTATTAATTAATTATATTATTTTAGAATTCATTTTCTCTATAAATTTGCTTAGTTTAGAAGGAATTTTTAAAATTCTACCTATTTTAAATTCTCCAAGAAATCCACTATCGAGAGGAACAGGGATATTAGAGATTATTTTTTATAGTATTGCTGAAGGTGTCTTTCCCTCATTTTTAATTGGTATATTCTTTATTGTCTTATTATTCACAAATCGGTTTTTTTGTGGATGGGTGTGCCCAATTGGGACAATTCAAGATTTATTAACAGCAATTCCTACAAAAAAGAGAAGATTTAAGGCGGAAACTCATAATTCATTGCTTAAAATTAAGTATGTAATTGTAATTATCATTATCATCATTGCATTCCCTTTAGGTGTAGCAAAAAATACTAGTGTCTACTTCTATTTGGACCTTAAAAGTCAACTTGGATTACTTGCTGAAAAACCTGTTGGATTTTTTTCTTTATCGGAATTTATTTTTGTTTACTTTCCAAATATGATTAGAGAATTTTTATTAACAGGAAATTTGCTTTTCTTTAGTGATTTAGGAAGTTTCTTTATTTTTGCTTTTTATATTTCGATTGTTGCACTTTCACTTTGGTATCCCCGTTTTTATTGTAGATATTTTTGTCCTTTTGCAGGTGTAGCTTCAGCGATATCTGATTATTCATTCTTAAAACTTGCGCGCAATCCTGTAAAGTGTGTTGGAAGAGCGGAATGCGGAATTTGTGAAAAAGTGTGTCCGAAACAAATTCGAATTTTAGATGAACCCTTTGAATTTTACACAGGAAAAGGAGAATGCAATTTTTGTATGAAGTGTAAAGAGCAATGTCCTTATAATGCCATTGTAGTAAAATTTGGAAATGTTTGAAATATTTATATATGATAAAATCAAATGTTAGAGATTAGCACTAATGAAACCAGACGATCTTAAAATTTATCTACTTCACATGAGAAAAGATGCGGATATTGGAAACCGCGCTATATCTGATTCTGAAGCTGTAAGATATTGTGATGAAGATGCAGAATCAGAATTTGATATTCGTCCCTCATTCTTTCGAGATGTAGATAGAATTGTCCATTCTCTTTGTTATTCTCGATATATAGATCGCTCTCAAGTATTTTTTGGGATCAATAATGCGAATATTACCCATCGCTCTTTACATGTCATATTGGTGTCAAGAATCTCTCGACAAATAGGCCGGATTTTAAAATTAAATAATGATTTAATAGAAGCTATCTCTCTTGGACATGATCTTGGGCATCCTCCAGCAGGTCATTTGGGAGAAGAAATATTAGATTATATCAGTAAGCAATATGATTTAGGAGCATTTAGTCATAATTCTCAAGGTGTAAGATGGTTAACATATTTGGAAAAAAGATTTCCCGATGAGCCCGCAAAAGGATTAAATCTCACATTGCAAGTCTTAGATGGAATACTTTGTCATGATGGTGAAGTTTATGAGCAAAAGTTAAAACCTAAAGAGATAAATGGAAAATCATGGCAGGATCATTTTAAAGAATATGATGATGCTTTTAATGAAAATAAGATTAAGCGAATACCTATGTCATATGAAGGTGTAGCAGTTCGTCTTGCGGATACAATATCATATATAGGAAGAGATATAGAAGATGCGATATTATTGAAATTTATCAAAAGATCAGACATCCCTCCTTACTGTAAAGAGATACTCGGGGATACTAATAGGAAAATTATGAAAACGCTTATAATGGATTTACTCGATAATAGTTTAAATAGTGAATATATAGGATATAGTGTAGAGATATTTGCGGCTTTAAAAGAGTTAAAACAATTTAATTACGATAAGATTTATTCAAGAAGAAATTTGTTTAAAAATACTTCAAATAAAGAATCCTATGAATCTGAATTAAAAAAGCAATTTTGCCTGATATTTGACAAGTCTTTAAATGACTTAGAAAAAGAAAATTATAAAGCACCCATATTCAAAGAACATATCGAGTATATTGATGATAAAAATTATTCTACTTATTATAAACCATTAAAAGAAGAAGGAAAGCTACCATTAATAGCCCGAGATTATATAGCAGGAATGAGTGATAAGTATTTTAACGAAATTTTTAACTCATTTAGAAATAAAATCTAAAATTTCATCTCACTCTTTTTTTTTATTTGGAGATTCAATATGCTCTAATGCAGATACTCTAGTAATTGAAGGGTCATATAAACTATTCTTCGATTGTGATAATACACCCTCTACACGAATATATTGACCAACTCTTGGTAAAAATCCATATCGATTTAATTTAGAAGTATCTACTAATACAGAATAGTAATCATATCCTACGAGAACTCTTATTGAAATATAACCATAAGTATATCCTCTTTTTATTTGTTTTTCTCCAGATCTTATTTCTACAATTCTACCTTCAATTTTAGTAAATCCAGATCGTGCCATCTTCTTAATCATTCAACTTATCTAAATAAATTTCAAAAGACCATAATAGATGTAAAAATATGATAGTAATTTCAATTTTAGATGGATTACACTAGGAGGATAAAGAATTTTTTTTACGGGGTTTTTCAGTCACGGGTTTAAAAATAAATTAGTTTTTACATCCTCCGTTAAAATATGTGTAATCCAATAAATTATAAAATCATTTAAGCATAAAAATCTATCTTAATTGACAAAAATATAAATTAAAATTCTTCGTTATTAATTAAAGGTTTACGAGTAAGGAGAATATGTCGTTAAATTCTAATTTTAAGTAAGTTTTTTTAGATAGCTTATATTACTAATATTTAATATTTTAAAAATTAAAGCCCAGTGGTGTAGCGGTCAAGCATCTGGGGCCCTGAACCCCGTGACCACGGTTCGAATCCGTGCTGGGCTACTTAAAAATCTCCTTTTTCACCCTGTTCTTTTAATGATATGATATCCATATTTAGATTTGACTGGCTGAGAAATTTCTCCAATATTTAATTTTGCTGTGGCGCTCCAAAATTCTGGAACCATATCGTTTTTTCCAAAATCCCCCAAATTTCCTCCTCGTTTTTTACTAGGACAATTGGAATTCTCTCGGGCTAATTGCTCAAAATCAGTCCCAGACTGAATATCCTCATAAATCTGCTGAGCCTTAGAAAACTTTTCAACTAAAATATGGCTAGCTTTCATTTTACCACCTTTTATAATTGCTCCTTGTGATCGACTAGATCCTTTTAAATTTTGTCCTTTTCCCTTGTATTGTTTTCCATATTTATTTTTTCCCATTCACTTTCACCTTAATTTTTTGTATTTTTCCCTTTTTCTATCCTTCTTAATTCCGCTTTTTTATCCATAATTTTTAAATATAGCGCAGTGTTACTTTTTGGTGGATTTAACTCAACATTTTTTTTAATCAGAGTTATTGCTTCTTCGGGACATGTTGGAATGCAATTCCCACAACCAATACAGCGTTTTTTATCAACCTGAGCTAAAGAATCATACATTTTAATAGCTTCCATTTGACATCTGTCTAAACATGTTTCACATCCGATACATAAATCTGCGTCAACTTCAGCAAAATAATTTGTTGTTATTAAATCCCAGGGATTTTCTAATTTCTTAAGATTGGTAGTTACACAACAACAGCAACCACAACAACAACAAATATAACTTGGATCTACTGTGTTCCCTGGTTGAATTATCAACCCATCTTCTTGGACTTTTTTAAAAATCTCTCGAGCCTCATCCTTAGTAATTTCACGCCCCCATCCTAATTCTAAAACATGTTCAACAGAATCATTCAACACAAAGCATAATTCTCGCATTTTTGTTTGTTTGCATGGTTCACCGATAAGATCCTGTCCTTTCCTACAAACACATGGCATTACAGAAATTCTTGAAGCACTTTCAAGGAGAATTTCTAATTGATCATAACTAGCAATATTATGAACAACATCTATGCTCTTTTCTATCGGGATAGTTCTCAATTGATTGATTTTTGTAGATACTAACTCGTCACGATATGCCTCATCCATATATTGTAAGAAATCTTCGAAATATTCCTTCGTAAGTCTCTTTACTTGATATTCAAACATTCCGACTGCTAAAAATGCGTTCTGATATAATTTAACTGTCTTATCTCCTAATTTTTCACGCTTTATGCGTATTCCGCCTTTTTCATATATATGATACAAAATACCTTCAAGTTCCTCAATAGTTTTTACCTTTTTCTTTACTCTGCGATATATTGCTTCAATTGGATCAGGTATGAATCTTAATTTCGTAGCGATAACTGCTTCTTTAGGAGTAAAAACATGTTTTAATAAACGTATTTCCACGCCAGATTCTGTTTTAGGATAACCAATGGGTAATGTATTAAGATGTTCCTGTAATTTTCGATAAATAGCTTCTTCTTTTGGTCCTGAATTGATACTTTCTTTCATCTATAATGACCCTAAATTATGTAATTAAAAAGTAAATACAAAAAATAGTATAGTATTAATAATAAAATTATTCTTAATTTTAAATAAAATGAGAAGATATATATTTAATTTACAATTAAATATCTGAAATTTTTAATCTCTTTGATTCCATTAACTTCGACTACAAAATTTTGGAAATCTTGTACATCTCCCTCAAAGAGTAGAAAAAGGATGACATTCTCACCTTGAAAATGTTGATATTTGCTAACGATTTGATCTTTATGCTCATTTTCAATTTTATTTATCTTTTTCTGGATTTGTGGCTCATGAGGTGCTACTATTATCATGTTACCGATAATTTGCTTTTTTATTGTAGAACTAATATTTAGGGATTCAATATTGGAGATATCCATTGTTGACATTAGTCTTAATAATGCATCTCGAATTAGTTTTGATTTATTTTCATAGTGATTTTTTGATACTAATTTATTAATAAATTCTCGCAGATTTTCATTAATACTGATCGATATAATTGGTATAAAAAACACCTTTTAGAGTCTGTTGTTCTTTTCTATTAATATTAATAAGCTATAATATAATATATAAATATTGTTCATAAAAAAAAGGAAAAAATCTACAATTTAATAGCTCGGGCAATGACACTCTTAAACTTTTCAATATCATTAACTAGTTTATCAGCGTCCTCATCTGTTATTTTGTCATCTTTTCCATACTTATTTAACTGTGTTAACCAAAATTCAAGTCTCCCTAAAATGGCTTCTTTATCACCAAGCAGCTTTCTCAATCGAACGAACGTGTCATGTAATTTATTTCTAATGTTTTGAGCTTTCCATCGTAGCATACAATAATCACTCACTTCAGCTAAATTTTGCGTAATGGCCATCACATCAATAGTTTTTTCACGTTCTTCTGATTTAATCTTTCGAATAATATTGATCTCTTCAAATAACAATTCTATTATTCGTGCTAAGAATCCTGTAAGACCACCTGCGTTTCCATGCCATACACGCACTTCTAAGGATTGGCTTCCCTCTGATACGTAAATTCTTGTGATAATTCGACCACCAGTAATCTTTGCTTCAGCACAGAACCATGCTTCTGCTTCATAAGCGCCTTTTGCGTCAGTACCTTCATGAGAAGTAACCGCACTGGTTTCAAAATTTTTTAAAGTCCTAATCGCTGCTCTATAAGCTAAACGTGGATCTAAATCAGCGATAAGGAATGCACGAGCATCGTTTGGTAACGACTTAATCGCAATTTGACAATTTTCTATGGATGTGAGGGAAGTACAGACAAGCGGACATTTAATTTGAACCTCCTTCTTTTTTATATTAATTGTATGCTTCTCTCCTGTTGCATCTTTGTATATCACAGTACCTCCAATATTTGATAAGCCACATTGCTTAGGTTCTAAATAAAAATCAACACCACGGGAATTTTTTGCCTCGATTACAGGGATAGTTATTAAAGCTTGTTTTGATTTATAGCTCGAAGGAACATCAAGTAAAACTTTTACGTTGTTGATTGCCATGTTGCTCTTATTTCTAACAGCAATTTTCATATGAACTTGACCGCCTTCAAAATCATAATCTCTCACGACTTCAATTTGACCCTCATCTATAGGGGTAGTAACTTTTTCTTTGATATGGGCTTTACCCGATTCAGAACGAGGGACACTATAAGCAACAAATAACCGTTTGTGCATATCTATATAGCCATCAATATCTCCTTTACCGATTAATTGAGCGAGATTTTCTTCAATGCTGGATTCAGTTACTCCTAATCTATTAGAAAGTTCCCTTAAAGGCATAGTTCTATATGCTCGAGCGATCTCTTTAATTTTCTTTTCTAAATGCTTACTAGTCATAAATTCCCTTCTCTGAGTAAAAATACCGTTAATGGTACCGGTTTTGATTAATTCATGTAATGTCTTACGAGCTAATTCTACAGCAATTTTTAGATTTATGGCAAGATTATTTAGTTCAAAAAGCCCTACTTCTTTAGCATATCCCTCAATTTCTTCCCGTATTTTGTCTTTAGTAATAACTTCGTTTCCTCTATCCGCAAAAAAAGCGTTGATAGCTCCAGTTCTCATAATATTAACACAAAACGATTTTGTTAACTCCTGTGGAATATCAAACACATTAGAAAGATTTTCAATCGATACTCTTCCTTTTTCTTTAATTTCTTTAATCAAAGTTTCTATTATATATTTCTGAGTGTAATAGAATTGCTTATTCTTAGAAAATGAGCCTTTTATTTGATATTGACTAATTAAATTATATATTACTTTGAGAGTGATTTCTGAGCTCATATCAAGCATGTCTCCTAAATCAGATACTTTTAGAGTTCCATCATTTTGAATCTTAACTAATATTTTTTCACGCATTTCTGGAGAGATATAATAAAACATCTGATTTTTCTGATCAACTATTCCATAAATCCGCTCTTCATCCATATATTTATTCATAAGCTTTATCATTTGTTGAGCGGTTATATTAAAAGAATTCATAATTGTTGAGAAATTTGTAATATGAGCTCTTTTCAATAATTCTAAAAAGCAATTGGGGCATATTTCTTTACCAACAATATGTTTTAAACTTCTTCTACAAAGATTTAACTTAAATCCTCTGATTAAGTTATATTTTGCAGCTTCTCGAGCAAGTTGCTCTTTTGTTGGAAAAAAAATCCCCGGTGTTTTCAAATAAGAGTTCCACCCACATTTAGGGTTTGTGCATTCAAGATAATACTGCCCTGAAGATAATCTCTCTAATCTCAAGAGAGCTTCACATTCCGGACACTTACTGTTTTCTACGATGGTGCATCGAAATCCTTTTTCAGCAGCACTAGCTTTTGAATAATTATGGTCATGTTTTTTACACATCCACTGTTCAGTGGTTGCCATGTGATTAATACAAAAGCTCGAATTGCACTTTTCGCAAGTAAATTCAATTTTTTTTGAGTCACAAAATAGACAATTCATCGCTCTTAATACTTCATTATTTTTTAATCTATAATCTTAGTCTATAATATATAAAAAAATACACATTTAAATTATTATATTAGACCATCTGTTGATTTTGAATTATTGATTAATTTTTAATTTTTGTGTTATATCCTATCTATAAATCCCTTTTATTTAGATATTCTGCAATGGAAATACTGGAATGCGTAAAAACGATAAGATAAGAACAACAGTGTTAAAAACAATGATAATTGAGAGCATAATATAGAAAATGAGTGTTTTCCTACTATCTTTTGGTTTTACTATACGAGATGTTCCCTGTTTTGCTAATGCAAGGGGGAATAACCCTATAAAGGTTCCAATTGAGAAATAAAAGACTATTAAAATTCCCTCAATAAAGCCATGGGCTAAGGAAAACTGGAGACATTGAGAATATATAATCAACTCAAAAATACAGGGCGCAAATCCTACTAATACACCAAATAGGTAAGGCGTTTTATTCCTTCCCCAATCAAGCTTAACAATATCCTTTGAATATTTTGAATGTGGCATATAATCATACTTCATAAAAAGAAATAGAAGAAAAATTCCCGCAAACATAGAAGTGAATGCTCCAAAAAAATTTATTGTATAAGGATCTGAAATTAATTCGGGTATAATGAATTTAGGAACTAAACTAATTAGAACAGTACCAAAAGCTATAATGAGATTTGAGGATATTAATCCAATACCATATAAAATTAGAATAAAGAGACTTTTTTTTGGATTTTTCGCAATCCCAAAGGACCAGAAAAAGAAAATTGCTTTATCCTCACAGGGGATAAGTGTATGTAAAATACCTAATAAAAATGCAGGTAAAAATATTATGAAATATTCTTGCAATTTAATCTTCTGGTTAATTTAATTATTTTAAATCAAATAAAATCTAATTTCCCAATTATTTAATTTTAATTATTTTGTAAAGAATTTTTTTTCATATTAAATATAGATAAATCTAATTCGAGTTCTATCGTTTATTATCCCAAATCTTTTTTATTAGCTTAGCTTTTTTATATAATTTTTCAATTTTATCTCCTATTTTATTGAAGTCATGTAATTCTACAGCACTATTATATGCATTTTCCACAATTTTCCGTCGAAAAATAGAATCTGAAATAATTTTTTTGATTCCTTCAATATAATCCTCCAATTTATTTGCTTTATAACATGATTCATTGTGCTTAACCCAATCATAGGCAGGTAAATCACTCGCTACAATAGGAAGTTTACATATAGCAGCTTCAATTAAAGGTATACCTTGATTCTCTACTGAAGAAGTATTCAAGAATAAATCAGCTCCATAATAAGCTTCTTTTATATTATCATAGAATCCAGTAAATATTACATTATTTAAATTTAAAGCATTTTCAATGTCACTATTTTTATTTATTGGACCCACCCAAACAAAATAATAATCTGGAAATGATTGAGCAACTTTTCCAAAGATATCGACCCTTTTCTTTTTCCAACTTAATCCCACATTGATAATAACTTTAGCATCTAAAGGTACTTTATATTTACTATTTAGAAATTTCCTAAAATTAGATTTATATTCTTTTTTTTCTTGAAACTCCTTAATACGAATACCATTACTGACAGCATAAATTGGATATGTGGTAGTAGTCTGAATATTTTCAAGGCATGTTTTTGAGAAATCACTAGGAGTTATTAATAAATGAGCCATTCCGTACAAAATTTTCAACCAGATTTTAAAAATGGTGTTGAAAATAGGTTTATCAGGTAAAAAATTTCCCGCAAGGTCCTCTACCGTTGTATGCGCGTGAAAAACGACTGCAGCCGAGTGTTTGAACTTCTTCTTTAATTTCTTAACTTGAATAAAAGTCAAAGGATCGAAAGTAGAAGCAGCAATTAAATCAACATTACCTTTTTTCACCCAAATTGGCTCTTCTTCTGTATTAAAACTCCAAACAGGATTTTTCCTTTTTCTCAATTCAATGATAACATCTTTAGTATTAGTTTCAATTCCTCCAATTGTTTTTATCTTAGTAAATCTCTTATAAAATTTAATATTCTCAACGAAAATTATATTCATATCTTTCAATATATTCTTTAAGAAAAAAATTTAACTAAATAAGAAAATTTTCATTCTGAAAATTAATTAGGAGTTAATTAGGAGTTAGATATTCTTTTTTTGGATTAATAATATATCTGCTTATTCCATAAAAAGTTAGTATTAAAAATATTGCTGCCATAAAATTAAATGGAAACCATGATTCTGTAAGGTGCCATATCCCAAGAAATGCTAAATCTATAAAACAAAAAAAGAAAAAACTTGGCTTAATGAACTTTTTTGTTATTTTGGATTTTCTTGGTAAATTAAAAATAATTAATATCAGCATTGGGATAAGAGTTAATAGATGATGATCCCATGAATCGAAATAAACTAATAGTAAGATTATTATTCCGAGAGTAAACCCATAAACAATTGAATTACGTGTATTTCTTCCATAAAAAAAGATTATAAAACCAATACCACCAAAAAGACCGGTTATTATCAAAAAAATAAGTGTTTGATTGAATGGAAAACTATAAAAAGAACAAAAGTTAATAATGAGTTTTGTTATACTAAAGGAAAAATTTATGTCAATAGTTCGATTTCCACCAAAATTATTTATTAAAAAGCCTTCCCATAATGAGGGGTAAATTAGAAAGAAAATAATATTTAAAGATAATGGTATTATTGTACCAATTATTCGTATTATGTTTACTTTAAAGACTTGATTAAAATTCTCTTTTTTTAACGTAAAATTCATAACTATTAAAAATGGAATTATAAAAATAGCACTAGGTTTAATATTTATACTTATTCCTAAGAGAAATCCTCCAATTAACTGCCATTTATTCCCTTTATATTTAATGAATATGAATATTGATAATAAAATCAAAAGTGTTACCTGTAAATTTATCTGTCCTAATATGTAATTATCAATATGAGGCATTGCCATTAAAAATAAACTAATATATAGGATAATTCTATCATCTCCTTTCTCATGATCATCTCCTCGAATAAAAAAAATAATTTTATATAAAATAATACAAGTGAGAAAAGTAAGAAATAAATTAAAAAAAGAGAAAAGAATATACCCTAAATCAAGGTTAAATAGAGAAAAGGGAATATAAAATATTGCTGATAATGGGAAATACCTAAAATGAATATAATAATTTTCTTGACTATAGAGATTGGTGATGTCTTGGAAAATTGCTTTTCCTGACGTATAGAAGACTATAAAATCATTTTGATTGTAAAAAAAGGTAAAGAATAACACAAATGAAAGGATAAAGTAAAAAGAATGAACTATAATAGCATATCGAAATATTTTATGATCTAAGAGTTCTCGAAATCGCTCTTTTTTATTATTAATTATACTTTTAATGTTCATTATCGTATAGAACTATTCTTTTTTAGCACAATTACTTGGTGCATTGCAAATCTTTTAAATATTGTTTTTTCTATTAACATTTCAATCCTTACAATGATATTCATTATGAATTTTGGTACAATATCAGGCAGGAAGGAATAAAATTCAACGGCAATAGGTTTTGACTTACTTCTTGTCAATTTTATAATATCATTCTCACTAAAAAATAATTCATCACCCTCATCGATGGCTCTTAATTTTGGAAAAATATGTTTTAAATAAAAGGTAAATAGAGGATTTTTCTGTGATAAATCAAAAACAAAAATTTTTCCTTTTGGTTTTACTACTCTAATCATCTCATCTAAAAAGTTTTTCTGTAAATCAATCGAGGGGATGTGATGTAATACATTGATACAAAAACAAAAATCAAAATGATTTGACTTAAGAGGGAGATTTCCACCATCAGAATTAATAGCATATTTATTATCTGCAAAATTAAAAATTGTGTTTTTTACATTATTAATAGAAAAATCAATTCCCACCATTTTATTTACATATTGATTTAAATAATGTGTATATATCCCTTGTCCACAACCAATATCTAAACCTATTTTATTATGTAAATTTTCACAATATTTTAAAATAAAAAACATTTTTCTTTTAAGTAAATATTTCTGATAATGAATGGGAAGTTCTTTAGAATATTGAGAGGCTATTGAATCAAAATGTTTTCGGATTTGTTTTCTTCTAACTATGATGCTTTCCATAGAATTCAATCATCTCGATTAACAGAGTTCTTTAATAAACTATATTTACCAATTCCATATAAAATTAATAACATGAAAACTGTACTTACAAAGTTATAAGGAAAAAACGAGATAGTAAGAATTCCTACTATTCCAAACCCCACTAAATTGAGAAAATTTAAGACGTAAAAGCCAGGTTTGAGAAACTTTTTTGTTATGTCCGATTTCCTAGGCAAATCAAATATAACAATTATTAATATCGGAGTTAAAATTAAGATATGATGATCCCAAGTATCAAAATATACAAGAAACATAATAATAATCCCTAGTATATATCCATAAATGATTGAATGCTGTTCATCCTTAGCATATAAAAATAAAAATAGTCCAATCCCTCCTATAATACATAAAACTCCAATAAATATAAATAATTGATTAAAAGGGATATTATATAATGAACAAAAATTTGTAATAAGCTTTGTTATACTAAATGAGGGATTAATCGTAGCAGCATATTCGCTTGTAAAATTAGTATATATGAAATCCTCTAATAAATTAGGATAAATAAAAAAGATAATCACATTTAATGCTAAAGGAATTAAAACAGTAATTATTCTTATCGCACTCTTTCTAAAATCAAATTTGATTTTTCTTGTATTCATATCATAATTAATAATTAACAAAAAGGGAATCAAGAAAATGGAAATAGGTTTAATTACAAAACTAATTCCTAAAATGAAACTTCCAATGATTTGCCATTTAATTCCATCGTATTTTAAAAAGATAAAAAGTGATATTAAAATTAATAGGGAAAGATATAGGTTTATTTGCCCTAAAACATAATTTGATACTTGAGGGAACCCTATTAAATACAAACTAAGATAAGTTATAATTCTTTTCTCATCCTTCTCATTCTCATCACGTCTAATAAATATAATGATTTTATAGAGAATTACACATATTAAAATATTAAGTATTAAGTTAACTGCATTAAAAATAATAAAAGACAATTCTAAACTTAAAAGAGAAAAAGGACTGAAAAATAGTGCAGATAATGGAAAATACCTGAAAGGAAATTTATACATATGAGTATACAGAGTATTAATGTCTTTAAGAAAAATATCTCCTGCTTCATAATAAACAAGAAAATCTCCTTCTAAACCTAAAAAGAATAAAATATAGGAACCGATAAAATAAAAAAGATGAATAATTATAGCATAACGAAATATTTGATACTTCAAGAGTTCTAAGAATCTTTTTTTTATTTGAACTATACTTGATTTGAAATTCATCTATTCAAAACCAATTTCGATAAATCTTATACTTATTAATTTAACTTTAAAGATTAAATTTTTTGATTTAATAAATAATGAATTGTATATGTTTTTTATTAGTAATATGTTAGAAAGTGGTAAAAAATCATAATCCGTTTCAAGAAATTACAATTTTAGACGATTTTTAATTTTTAGAAAAAAAGTAAAATATAACAAAGAATTAAATTTAATAATTCAAAGCATTAGAAATTGGGATTTTTATGGCATTTACAAATATAAAATATCAAAAACTAAGAAGTACTTTTGGGATAATCATAGGAAATCGAGATGTTTTTCCTGATCACCTTGCTAAAGAAGGAAGAAATGAAATTATTGAGGTGATGGATGAACTAGGATATGATTATATTATTTTAAATGAAGAAGATACTAAATATGGAGTCGTAGAAACATATTCAGATGCGAAAAAATGTGCAGAATTGTTTAAGCGTAATAAAGATAAAATTGATGGAATCCTTGTAATTCTCCCAAATTTTGGAGATGAAAAAGGAATTGCCGTTTCTATCAAACTTTCTGATCTTAATGTTCCAGTTTTAATTCAAGCTTCTTCTGATGAAATTGAAAAAATGGATAGGAAATACAGAAGAGATGCTTTTTGTGGCAAGATTTCCGCTTGTAGCGTTTTATATCAATATGGAATTCCTTATTCTCTCACTACAACCCACACATGCGCAATTAAGTCAGAATCTTTTAAGACCGATCTGAAAAAATTTGAAAAAGTCTGTAAAATAGTTAAAAAGTTAAAGAATGCTAGATTTGGCCAAATTGGCACTCGACCCAATGCTTTTGAAACTGTTAGATATAGCGAAAAGATTCTAGAATTTAATGGAATTACAATCGAACCTATTGACCTCTCGGAAATTTTTGGACAAATTAATAGATTGGATGACCATGACTCAAAAGTCGAAGAAAAGATTAAATTTATAAGAAGTTACACATCAACGACTACTTTTCCAGAAGATGGTATTTTAAAACTAGCAAAACTAGCAGTTGTCGTTGAAAAATGGGTCATTGAAAAAGAATTAGATGGATTTGCTTTCCAATGTTGGCCTTCTATAGTTTTAAACCTCGGAATCGTGCCATGTGCAGTCATGAGCATCTTCAGTGAAGGATTAGTCCCTGCTGCTTGTGAAGTTGATATTTCGGGGTTAATAGGAATGTACATATTGCAGTTAGCTTCCAATAAACCCTCAGCAATTTTAGATTGGAATAATAATTATGGAGATAATCCCAACAAGATGGTTCTATTTCATTGTAGCAATCTTCCGAAATCATTTTTTAAAGATACCAGGATGACAGTTCACCCGATCATGGCAGATTATGATGGTGAGGAAAACACATTTGGTGCGATTCAAGGAAGGATTAAAGCAAAACCTTGTACGTTGCTTAGAATAGAAACCGATGACCTTTATGGAGATATTAAAGGATTACTTGTTGAAGGTAAATATACTGAAGATTCTTTAGATACATTTGGAGGATACGGGGTTGTGGAAATTCCCAATTTACAAGCCATCCTTAAAACCTTATGTAAGGAAGGATTTGCTCATCATATTGCATCCTCACTTAGTGAAGTTGCCGAAATTGTGAACGAAGCCCTTACTACTTATCTGGGTTGGAATGTTATCCGATATTAATTAATTTACTTTTTATTTTAATTTCTAAACTAATAGTTTATTAAATGCTTGTTTATGGTATAATTATTACTCCTTCAGATAATCTATATTTCGATGAATTTTTTTATTTACGAGTCAAAAGTTATGGGTTTGGGATATATATTTCGCTTTAAATAGATTCCAAAATACCAATACCAAAATTCAGGTCGCTGACATCTTGGATCTTTAATCCTATATAATTCAATATCTTTTAGAAGTGGTTCATAATGTTTTTTATAAAACTTTGGGTAAAATTTTTCATAAAAATCTTTATCTGATAAGATCTTACGTGCTTTCCATCTAATTATCCATTCTTCTATAATATCATCTGGGAATTTATTCCAAAGTGTTATTTCTTGACCCTCTACCGTAATGGTCTCATTTTTAAATTCAGATTTGATTATCTGAGTACTTTTTTTTTTAGCTATGCTATTTGAATGAATTAATTTATATAGGTGTTTCATTCTCGCATTTAATATTATTTTGTTTTTATTGAATTCTTTATTATTTGCATGAAGATTCCAATGAGATTCTGTAGGAAGCAAAATAATTTTAAAGGATATATTCAAGCTGTTGGCAAAAATCAGGTAATGTTTCTGATCTTCATCCAGATGATGACGCGTTGTTCGAAATACATATCTATCTCCGATAATCTCACCATTTTTAGATATAAAAGGACGTGCATCCTCTATAAACCCTCTACCATATATATCCAGCCCTAAATTCAAATCTAAAATCTCTTTATTCTGCATCCGTCTTAAATCAATAAAATGTTTTTCATATTTCCTCCAACGAGGATAATTGATATGTACCTTAATCCTATATATTGCATCATGGCATGCCTTAGGCGCTTTAAAGAAACCTTTCCTAATTTCTTCAATTAATCTCCTTCCTTCGGTTTTAGCTAGGATATATCCCTCTCTGAATTTACCTGTAAGAAAATCTCTATGATTTTTCTTGGAAATTAATCTGCTTAAATTTGTATAATCATATACAAATTCTGTATTCCAACTACTAGCTCTTTCTATTTTAGTGAGAGCTACTAGCGAGAAAATTACAATATCAAACAACTCTTTATTTTCAGTGCGGACAATTCTTCTGGAATATTTGGACTTACATAAATCTGTCATCATATTCCTCTTTTTCATTTCCTCGAAAATAAACGCGCGACATTCAGCTTTCAGATTATTGATACTGACCCCATTAAATAATTCTACTCTCCTCTCATCAATTAGATGAATATTAGTTAGCAAATTGAAATATTTTGCATAATGTTCGGGACCGCCTTTTCCCCCGTCTCCCCGACGAGTTTCTAGATCAAATATATACGCCCTACTTTTTTGAAGGATGGTCGAAAGCCATGATTTCCCTCCTCCTCCTTTGATATAATTGTTAAATATAGTCAACAATTTGTCTAAAAATTCAACCTCATACCTAATATTCCGATAAACTTCCAGCACTTCGGAGACTGACTTATAAAATTCGTCTATATCACAAAATTTCTTTAAATGTTCACAAACTTTTTTAAACGTTATTCTTCGAATCTTTATGTTTATAGAGTTCTTGTTGGGATCTTCTAATATTCGCAACCATAATTTAGCTGTATCTAAACTAATACCAAGAATTTTCGATAAGTTAGATGCAGTAATCTTATCTCTAAAACGACGAAGAGTTTTTCCATTTTTTAAATCGAGAATAATATTGAATTCTGCAAGATTTGAAAACCCTACGATTTCCTCTTCAAATTTGTAAATTAAATTAATAAGTTCTTCAATTAATCGGATTTCTGGATTAATATTTTCTTCATTCTCTTTTATATTTCTCGGCAACACTTTTTCTTCAACAACAAGAACCCTAACATTTTCGTTTTTATTGTTATTTACTCTTTTTAAATTTTCTAAATCAGATCTTTTAAACTTGTTAGTAATTCCCTCTGAATAAAACTCTTCATAAGCAGAAAACCGATCAAATGCGGTTAATTTAATCTTTTTGATCGCAGTATTCATCCCAATAAGACAACGGCATGTACTCACATTGAGAATCTGATCGTAGTATCGCTTGATTTCGGTAAGATTTTTCATTTCTGCATTCTCGAAGGGATTTTTACTCAAATATAACTTGATGATTTTGTTCTGCCATTTATTCAAGTTATGTCTAAGTCCACTTGATAATGATTTTAAGCTTTTTACGTTCACTAAAACTTCAGAATGCACCCGTAGATGCTTGAGGACGCGAGCATACTCGTTGGCGATTATTTTTAGTCCCTCCTTTAGGGATTGGTATTTCCCTGTATGCTTTCCTAAAGCACCTTTTTTTAGTGCCTTAGCCTGCTTTCTATTAAGTTTTTTCAAGTATATTTTCGAAATAGAATCCAAGTATTGGGAAATAATAGGTGCTCCCCTTCCCGTTGTGATGCAATATACCCAACCATGTATGAAATATTGCAACTCATCAGGATATTTTGAGGATACCATTGATATAAGTTCGCTTGAAGGAAGCCCTGCTTTATCAAACAAGCATGCCAATGCTCCATCTACGAATTCCCCGATATATTCATTAATATAGACAAGTGGAACGTGATGTTTCTTGCATTTTGGATACTTTCCAAACCCGAAAAATCCTAACTTGAGGGGTTTCACTCTTTTCATGAATTCGCATCCAAATATAGGGCAGAGGGCAATTCGATCATCCCCCACGTTTTTCCGCGATACGTGTGAATGATCGGTCATGAGCTTAATCGTTCCTCCAATTGTTTTTGTACATGTGCATGTTTTATATGATCCCGTAGAGAGAGCATCTCTTCCATCTCATCTTCCAATCCTTCATAACTCAGTTCCAATTCCAATAGAAACTCTTCAATATCGAGATCCAAAAATTTTTTCACCAAATATGCTTCTCGCGCAAGGGATATAACGAGTTTAAGAAGGTGTGGATAGTCATGTAATTCCTGCTCGGAAAATTTGTGGATCAGAATGAATAATTTTGTCATCACTTCAATCAGTTGTCGTAAAATCGAACTATTAGGATTCATGGTATGATTCTGAATCCCATGTTCAATTGATTCAGCATTTTTCTTGATCTCTCGAAGAATATTGATAAATTTTAATGCAACACCTCGCAAGCTATCCTTATCCTTAAGGAGTTGGGTTAGATCACGATGCACTGGTAGAGTGAAAGAGTTTCGAAATCGATACTTAACTATTTGTTCCTTGTAATTTAGAAGGGAACGTATTTGTCGGGAAAAGTCTTCAATCTCCTTAAATGCATCAATTTTCTGAAATCTCCAGGTGACATCTTCGTTTTCCTCATCCGAATAGGAGTCATCATATATAATATTCATGTTTTTATCTCCTTCTAATCTTCATAACTTTCAAATAATGATTATATTTAAAGAAAAAAAGCAATAATTCACTGATTATCTAATAAGATGTATTTTAATGGCGATTTAGTTCCAGCAGCGTGTGAAGTAGATATTTCGGGGTTAATAGGAATGTTTATTTTACAACTTGCTTCGGGAAAACCTTCTGCCATTTTAGACTGGAATAATAATTATGGTAATGATCCAAACAAAATGGTGCTTTTTCATT
>CAYUTF010000043.1:0-26401 GCA_964447495.1 uncultured archaeon | reverse complement strand
ACTTTTATGATTTGGAATGTAATGTAGGCGGGACCAATAAATGTTATAAAACCAAACGGAACTGCTAATGCAATGATGAATAGCCCCCACCATTGTGTAACTTCGCCGAAATAATTAGGATGTTGGGTATACTTCCATACACTTTTATCCATTACTTTTCCTCTGTTTTCCGGTTTCTGTAAAAATTGGTACAAAGACCAATCTCCTGTCGTTTCAAATATAAATCCTATGCCCCAAATAAGTGCGCCTAACCATAATGTGACTCCAAAAAAGTCAAGCAAATTAGATACGGGGGGATTACTACTAATATTTATAAACCATACGGGGATATCAACCAAAAACACAATAATACCCTGAAAGAGATAGACTTTGAAAAAACTTTTTATTGCAATATTTGTTTTCCAGCGTTCTCTCATCGCAGCATATCGATAATCCTCAGGTTTTCCGTGATTTCTTATATAGATATATGATCCTAATCGCAATGCCCATAAAAATACTAATATATTAACGATAATTTGACGAATACAGAAAGTATTATTCAAAATTACGCTAACAATAAAAGCTGTAATAGAAGTTACAAAATAAGCGGGACCATAAAAAATATCCATAAGTCCATTATTTTTTCGCACTGTTCCGACGATAAAAGCTATAAAAATATAAATAAAAAGCGCTATTCCTGAAATACCAAGAGCTATTAACATATTTTCTAATGTTGCCATAAAATCACCTTTTTATTGAAATTTAATCGAATTAAGTAAAGATGATGGGCTAGAAATTTAAAATTTGCACTTATAAATCCTAAATTCTAAAGTTTAAAGTTTTTGATTAGCTATACTTTAAAGAATTGTTCTCGCATCTGGCATTCCTAAAATAGGAATCAAAAAAAAGTTGTTAAAATGAAAGTTTATTTGTTCTATCATGTCTTTTTTTTCTACGCTTAACACGTTTAAATTCCGCATAATAAATCATAATGAACAAAATCCCTCCTATCATTAAGAAAAAGGCATCTTGAATCAATAATCTTTCCATAATTAGAGTAATACAAATTGGCAAAAAATGACCGCAGCTTAAGATGACTACCTCAAGACGAGATTCTAAACGACTTCCAAAAATCCCTACTGCGAGTAGAGCAACTAAACAACTTAAGGATAGAATAGTCAATATGCTCTGTAGTATTATTAGGGGAGATAAAAATTATATCATTTGAATAAGGGAAACTAACCAATTGCCATATATTCCAATTATAATACCTTCAAATAAAACTAAGCTAGTTTCAATTTCTTCTTCACTATATTTACGTTCTTGATTGGACATATGTAATCTACACCAAAATTTTTATTTTATATTCAAAATATGAAAGTTCCTTATTTTTATATTATTATTTTGGTCATAATACTATTAGGTTTAAAAATAAATAGAAAATTAGTCAGATTCTTTTCCTTTAAAAATGAATAATATATCATATAACTTATACTAACGACATAATTTCGACAAAAAAAATTATCAAACATAAGAGTAAAAAATTAAAATCTGGGTTACTATTAACCTCATGGACATTATCAAACTAAAACTATACCATAACGGAGAGATCAATCAATACACTAATAAAATTGAAAGATAAATTTATATTATTACTAAAAATTTAATATAAGGTAGGTTAAGGTAATTTAGAAAAATTCTGAAAATTAAATAGTAAGATAATAAAATGAAATTTACGTATTTTTAAGAGGAAAACTATGACAAATAACTCATTTTCATTAGCTGATTTATATCCTAAATATGTTATTAATTCTAAAGGCGAAAAGAAGAAGTTTGACGAAAATAGTATAGCTAAGGTGCTGAATAAGGAAACAGGGTTGGATTTTCACATCGCTGAAGAAGTAGCAACAGATGTAATTAGGAAAATTATTGGGTTAGGTATAAAGGAGATTACCACAAATTATATTAGGGAATTGGTTTGCGTTGAACTAACTCAGAGAGGAATGAATAAATATAGGAATCTATTTGCTCGCGCTATAAATTTGGAAAATATTAGTTTCAAATTAGCAGACTCCTTTATTGAAAAATTCAAGGATAAACATCCTGATTGGGGTCCGTTGGGATATATTACATATAAGAGGACTTATGCTCGAATGATTGAAAAACAAAATAGAAAAGAAGATTTTTGGGAGACAGTCAGAAGAGTAGTCGAAGGATGTTATTCGATACAAAAAGAACATTGCATCAAACTAAGCTTGCCTTGGAGTGATGATAAAGCCCAAAAGTCAGCTCAAATTATGTTTCAAAAAATCTGGGATTTTAAATTCTCTCCCCCTGGGCGGGGTTTGTGGATGATGGGCACTGAATTTATTGCGCGTCATGGCTCTATGTCACTTAATAACTGTGGATTTGCCTCTACTGCAGATATTGGGTTAAAATATTCTAAAGCATTTGAATTTGTGATGGATGCATTAATGCTCGGCGTAGGAGTAGGATTTGATACCAAAGGAGCAGGAAAAATTATTATTAAAAAGCCGAAAGAAGGAACATTTGAGTTTCAGATACAAGATAGTAGAGAAGGGTGGGTAGAAGCATTGAAATTGGTTTTAGAGGCATATTTCCTCGGGAAACAAGTGCCAAAATATAATTTTGATCTGATTAGACCTGCGGGGGAGCCAATACGAGGTTTTGGAGGAATTGCGTCCGGTCCTGGACCTTTAAGGAAAATGTTGGAAGACATTCAATCGATTTTAGAAATGCGAGTTGGTATGCCAATCTCATCTGTCGATATCGTTGATATCATGAACTATATTGGGAAATGTGTTGTTGCTGGAAATGTGAGGAGATCCGCCGAAATAGCTTTGGGAGAACCAACTGATTTGGAATTTGTGACCTGTAAGCAAGATCAAGAGAAACTATATTCCCATCGTTGGGCAAGTAACAATAGTGTATTTGCGGTTAAAGGATTGGATTATTCCTTTATATCAGACCAGATTATCGTGAATGGAGAACCTGGGATTTTTTGGTTAGAAAATGCTCGATCCTATTCGCGTATGGGAGATAAACCTGACTATAAAGATAAGAAAGTGGCAGGAGTCAATCCTTGCGGAGAACAATCATTAGAATCATTCGAACTTTGTTGCTTAGTTGAAACTTTTCCTTCCCGACATGATTCATATGAGGAATTTCAAGAAACTTTAAAATATGCATATTTGTACTCAAAAAGCGTGACATTAGTCAATACTCATTGGAAGGAAACTAATGCGGTTATGTTAAAGAATAGAAGGATGGGAATTTCTCAGACAGGAATTATTGAAGCTTTTGTAAAGCATGGAAGGAGAACAATGTTAGAATGGTGCGATAAAGCTTATAATTACTTAAAAGGATTAGATGAGCAATATTCTGATTGGCTCTGTATTCCGAAATCTATCAAGATAACAACTGTAAAGCCAAGTGGAACTGTGAGCCTACTCCCAGGAGTTCCACCAGGAATTCATTATCCCCATTCAGAATATTATATCCGAAGAATTCGACTTTCTAAAAACTCTGATTTGATCAATCCAATCAAGAAAGCAGGGTATTATATTGAGGAAGACTCCTATTCTCCTAATACTGTAGTCGCAGAGTTTCCCGTCCACGAGAAATATTTTGACCGCTCTAAAAACGACGTTTCAATATGGGAACAAGTTGCTAATGCCATAGATTACCAACGTTTATGGAGCGATAATCAAGTTTCAATTACAGTAACCTTCAAAAAGGAAGAAGCAAAAGAAATCAAAAGAGTACTCCAATTCTGTGAAGATAAACTAAAAAGCGTGAGTTTTTTACCTATTAAAGAACATGGATATAAACAAGCGCCATACGAAGAAATTACAAAAGAGAGGTATGAGGAAATGACCTCTAAAATCAAACCATTGCTTTTAGGTGACACAAAAGACAGAGCCATAGGGGAGCGATTTTGTGATTCTGATAAATGTGAAATAAAAATTTAGCCTTATTTCTTTTAAATTGATAATATTTTTTTCTTTGGAAGGTTTTATGGAGTTTTATTTTATTAGAAAGCATTTAATCCTTTTTTCATAGAGATCAAAATTATAAACTCTAAATGCCATGATTATTACTAATAATTATTTAAGAAAAAAATAAATACAATCCAAAAAATTTAATGTATTAAATATAAATTATAATTCATCAATAAAAAAAGTGAAAAATGAAATGACAGAAGAAGATCCGGTTGAAGAGATTGATGCCGAGGTGGAAAAAGCAAAGCCTAAAGTAAAACCCAGAACTACTCCAGTTAAGAAAAAGAAAGCTGCTGTTAAAAAAGCAGAACCTGGCAAAGCTGAAGAACCAAAGCAACCTAAAAAAACGGTTTATAAAAAATTAAAAGTGAATTTTTGGCGTACTCGACTGCATGATGAAGAGATTGGTATCCATCAACAGCTAAAATATCAAGCCAAGACACGATGGTTTTCGAAGAATTTTGATATTGAAGGTGTTGTAGAAGAGGATGATGAGAAGACCTGTATTATTGCTTTTAATAAGGAACAATGGGAAGAAAGCCCTTTAGAGCAGAAACGTTTGGTATGTCGCTACTTCACTATTATGGAAGAGACTCTCGATTCTAAAGCCAAAGGAGGTAATTTTAAGGGCGGTGTAGAACTTAGTGTAACTCATTCCCTCATTCAAAGTTATGAAATAAAACATCCCGCACCTGTATTTTTCTTACAAATTCCCGGGATCATTAACTTAGTAAAAGTAGTAAGAGGTTGGAGATTAATTGGTTCACGATGGACGTTTCCATTACTTCCTGAAGACAAAGAAGACCAACTGCAAATGGTACGAGCAAGGGGAGTAGTTGGACCAGGTAGAAATTATAAAATACATATTGGCAAGAAGTTAATTGCCCGAGTTGATGGTCATCCAATCAGAAAAGAGTTTGAAATAGAAATATATGATGAGGATTACGCTAAAGATAAGACATTCATACGCTATATGACTCTTTTTGGCTGTGCATGTAATTTTATGGATGGAGCTGTTAAAATTGTTAAAAAACTTTATAAACAAATGAAAAATACTGGCACAACTGTATATAAACCACCAAAACAAGAATTAGATCTATTTAGAAATCCAAGAATGATGCGCAGATAGATAAAATTAAAAAAAATTTAAAAAATCTTTTTTATCCTTACTTTTTTAATTAATTTAGCCTAAGATTTCTTTTTTCCAAGCGATATATCCTTTAGTTTCTTTACCTCTATAAATTGCTTTTTTCCCGGTTTGTTTTTGGTATACTTTTTGGAGTGTTTCTTCGTCAGCCTCTCTGAGTTCTTCGACTTTAAACTCTTCTTCAATCTCATACTCTTCTTCTATTCGTTTCACACGTTTAAGAACTGCAAATACTCCATGATTCCAGAGAACAAATCCAAGGTATACTAATAAAATAATAATAAACATAAGCACACCTACAAATAAGACCCATTCTCCGGGATTGAAAGAGGTAATGATATAAGTCCAAAAATCTGCAACTAACTGCCAAAATACAGAAGGTAATATCACAATAATAAGAGTAATAAGGAATATGTAAAGACTTACCAATGCTACAGCAATCAATAACCTTAAAGTGGTATAATCTTCGTATTTTTTAGCTAATAATCGATCTTTAAATAAATTCTTGCATAGTTTTAGTATTCCACCACGGAACAAGGTATAAAATAGTACTAATAGAAATAAATGCGCTACAACAATCCCTACGATAATAAGGGCTAAAACGCCGGGACCTAGGCTCATAATTTGATCCCATCTCCCCGATACTATTAAATATCCGATAATAGCTAGCCAAATTCCTAAGATAGTAACCGCTGAGGCAATAATAATCCCATAATAAATGGTTCTTGCAATTCGTATATCCCATGTTGAGAATTCATCTAAAGGATCAGGCGCTCTAGTGGGTGCTCTTCGTGCTTTCCTTGGCATAATAATATCATCTAGTAAAATATTTAGATTTTAAATTAGAATTTCAATTTTCTATATTATTTTATTATTAATTTAAGTTTATTTGAATTTTTTTGCTATTTAAATATTAGGTGATTGATAAAAAAAGTAAATTATCTTTATTTAATGAAGTTTTAAAGAACTCCCACAATATGGACATCGCTTAGCATTTGGCTTAATATCCTCACCACAATATGGGCAAAAAGTATCTTCTGGCTTTATTCGTTCAACTTCCTCTACCTCTTCAATTTCTTCTTCCTCAGGCTTCTTTTTCGCGGCAGGTTTCTTACCTGCTTTTTTAAGTACTTTTTCTTTTGGGGTTAAAGGAATAGATTCATCCTCCTCTTGTTCTTTCTCAAACGGTTTACTTGAGAACTCTAATTTGGAATTACAAGTTGGGCAATATACTTTTTTTCGATTATAATAGTATATTGCAAATATAAGGGCAGCAACTCCCGCTGTGCCTATTATAATAATTACCCAAATAACCTTTTGAAATGTTTCCAGAGGTTTTCGAGCAGGTTTGTCAATATCTTTTTTGCATATTTTACAGTATGAATATCGTGTCATAAAGGTTCATCAAAAAATTTGGAACTAATTAATTTAAATAATAGATTATATTAATTAAAAAAATTTTTGAAATTTATGGTATTAATAGTCTAAAGTATATTTAAATCACAGTTTATTTTACTAAATTTGAAGCAATCTTGATAAAAAATTCGTTTTTCATAGAAACCTATGGTTGTGCCTCAAATAAGGCCGATTCCTATATTATTTCTACCCTTTTACTTAATTCAGATTATATTCAGACTACTTTAAATAATGCAGAGTTTATCATCATTAACACATGTGCTGTTAAGCAACAAACAGAAAACAAAATTAAAACACGAATAAAAAATCTTTATGAGCGATATAAAAGCAATCAAAACAGACATCTCATAATTGCTGGCTGTTTGCCACATATTACAGTAAATTATATTGATATCATCAAAAAACTAGTACCTAATTTTGCAGCGATTATTGATCTTAATAATATTCATGAAATTCCTGAAATCTTTGCTGAGATAAAGAAGGGTAAAGAAAATTTAGTTTTAAAATCGACTCACTCAATTGATAAGTCGCAATTTCATATTTGGTATCCTCAAGGTAAAATTACAGGGATTATCCCTATCTCTGAAGGGTGTTTAGGAGCTTGTACGTACTGTTGTGTGAAAAATGCTAGAGGAAAGTTAAATTGCTATAATCCTCAATCGATACTTGATAATGTCAAATCTCAATTGAAGCAAGGGATAAAACAAATCTACTTGACTTCCCAAGATTGTAGTACCTATGAATATAATGGTACTAATTTAACTAATTTAGTTCATAATATTACTGAAATAGAAGAAAAGTTTTACTTGCGAGTAGGAATGATGAATCCTCAGTTTTTAGTCAAAGAACTTGATCAACTCGTTTCTCTCTATCATTTTGATAAAGTCTATAAACTCCTCCATATGCCTATTCAGTCGGGTAGTAATCGAATTCTTCAAAAAATGAATCGAACCTATAAAATCAAACCAGTTATTGAAAATCTCAAGATTTTGAGAGCAAAAATTCCTCATTTAAGCATCTCTACAGATATTATATGTGGATTTCCCGGTGAGACCGACTCTGATTTCGAAGAGACTATTGAGCTTATTAAGTGGTTGAAACCCGAGATTTTAAACGTTTCTAAATTTACACCCCGACCAGGAACTAAAGCAAAAAGTATGAAGCAAGTGAATAGTAAAATCATCAAAGAAAGATCTTTCAAGTTATCAGAATTATTTAGGACAAGTTTGCTTAGAATAAATGAAAGCTGGAAAGGATGGGAAGGAGAAATTCTCCTTTTACATAAGGGTGATCAAGAACATCAAGCATTTGGTAGAAATATCGCTTATAAAAATGTATTTATAGACAATTATGATGGAAATTATGGAGAGTTTAGAAAAACTAAAATTAAAAAAGTCGAAGGATTTAACCTATTTGGAAGTTTAATCTGACTTTTTATTGTGTAATTTTTTATTTAAAGCCATATTTTTCCAAGAAGGATGTAACTCTGCTTCGATGAAATTTTAATCCCAAATCATCAGGTTTTTCCCCAAATGCCAATGCAAAGAGTTCAGTCAGATATAAGATCGGAATATTGAAATCTTTATTTACTTGCTGTCCTGCTTTCTTTTGATTAGTGTCCATTTGCTGGAAGCACGCAGGACAAATAACTACGAATGCTTCGGCTCCAGCATTTAATGCACTATTGAATTTGTTTGCCAATACCTGCATGGAAGGTTCTTCTTCGGTATTTCCTACCCCCGCACCGCAACAGAGCATTTCTTCTTCATAATCTACCGGAGTTGCTCCAACTGCAGCAACAAGCTCCCTAAGCTTTTTTGGTTCCATCGGATCATCAGTCTGCATTATCTCTGACGGACGGTTATAGTGGCATCCAGTATGACATGCAACCTTTAGCCCAGATAGTTCAATTTTTACATGCTCTTTGATCTTATCTACACCAAGATCATACAATACCTCAACAAAATGCTTCACCTTGATTGATCCTTGAAATTCACGCTTCACTTTTTTCAAGATGTCATTTATTTTCTGCTTCTCATGATCATCATGTGTTAGTTCATGGTTTACCGCTTTGAGTGTCTGAAAACACCCATTACACAGAGAAACGATGTTTTTTCCTTCTTGCTCAGCTATCGTAAGATTGCGAGCTCCCATTGCCAACCAGCTTGTATGGTCCACAGCATTGAACCCAACTGGATCGGGACAACATGCAAAAGGAGCTTCGGATGTTTTTATCCCTAGTTTATCAAAAACTTTACGTGCACTCGCTTCAATGAAGGGAATTCGGTTTCCAATCGTACAGCCCTGAAAAAGCTTATATTCAGATTCCACTTTAGCCATTTCAATTTCCTCTTTTTAATTTATAAATTTATTTCGGTTTGACTATATGAAAATTAACTATAATTTATACAATAATAATATGTGGTTTAATGCTAGCTTTATTAAAAAACTTAGTAAATAGAATAACAATAATAATAATGTTATATCATACTAAACGTAAATAAAATAAAAAAACAGTAGCTTAAGCACTTTGTTTTTATAAAAAATCTTCCGTATTTAATGATGATTCTTTTACCTCAACCAGTTTCGGCTTCTTTTGTTTTTTTACAAAGGCTCGGCCGATAATTGCGATGGTAACTCCTAAAAATGCTAATCCCGTATTATATGTGAAAAAGCCATAAAGTTGATTTAGGTAGCTTAGTATGGTAGGGTCGGTAATAATTCCGGTATAGTTCACTATTTGGGAAATAATCCATACAATTAATGCCAATGCTCCAAATGTAAGTCCTATCCAGATAATGAACTTTCCAATTCTTATTTGATTTATCATTATAAAGAAAGCCCCAATAATGATCGCAAAGCCTCCCGTATCCGCGATGAATCTTATGATGTTTAATATGAATGTTAATAATGGAATAAACTCTGCAGAAACGTAGGTTAGTGCTAAGTTATATAATAGTTCAAATACTCCTATACTTCCGATTGCTGAACTAGCAATCATTATTGCCCCTCCAATAATTAAGAGAATTATTCCTGTTTTATGTTGCATTTTCTATCCCTTTTTAACGTTCTCCAAAATCGGTCCCACATTCATTACAGAAATTAGCATGAACCGGTAAAACTTTTCCACAATTTGGACAATACTTAACTTCTGAAGCTTCTTTTTCTTCGGGTTCAGGTTTTTCCTCAGGGATTCCTTTCGGCTTCTTTAATCCTATTCTCCCTATAACTGCAAGAAGTGTTCCTGCGAAACCAAAGCCGGTATTAAATGAAAACAGACCGTATATTTGAGTTAAATAAGCCAGAATTGTTGGGTTCGTAATTATTCCCGTAAGATTTACTATATAATAGGTAATAAAAACAATAATGCCAATAATTCCGAAGCTAGTACCAAAAGTAATGATAATTCTTCCTAAACGATATTGTTTTAACATATATAATATTAAACCAGCAATCACAGTGTAACCTCCTCCTGCAGCTAAGAAGCTTATTATGCCAAGGATGCTAGAAATAAGCGGTTTAAAATCTTCACTTATATAACCTGATACAAGATTATATAAAAATTCGTAAAAAGCGATTGTACCCACAGCGGATCCTATTATCATCAGAACCCCACCAATGAGCGTTAGTATTATCCATTTTTTATTTTCCATTTTATCTCAACTTTTTAGAATTAAAATTTAATGCGAATATGTTATCTATTATTTATAGATAATTATTTCCATTTATTTCTTTAGTATGATTTTTGTATAAATCATGAAATAATATAAAGAATTACATACAGAACTACTATAAAAAATTTATATTAAAATTCTATAGGGATGGGTATAGATATTCATTTTTTTCCCTCGTACAAATCCAATTAAAGTAAGCCCATACCCAAAAGCTAATCTTACTCCAGATTCAATCGCTGCCGATAATGAAGCTAAAATGGGTATTTGTGCCCTAATTGCCTTTAATACTGAGTCTCCCGTTAATCTTCCTGTCGTAGTCATAAAGGTGGTTTTCATATTAATATTGTTGATAAGTGAATAACCTATTAATTTGTCTATAGCGTTATGCCTTCCTATATCTTCCTTAATTGCAATTAACCCTCCGCTTTGGTCGAAAAGTGCGGCTCCATGGCAACCTCCAGTTTCTTTAAAAAGAGGCGTATTTTTCTGCATCTCTAAAACAGCTTTTGAAATGACTTCTGTAGAAATCTTGAAAGTGTCTTTAACTTTATCAGTCAAGATTCTCTTATCTAGTGAGCTTTTGATGATACTTCTCCACGGAGATGATATTCCACAGCTTGTATCGATGACTCTACTTACTGGGTTCAATTTTAATACTTCTAAATCAAATTTAGTATCTTTGTTTAGAGTAATATTTATTTCATTTTCTACTTCATTAACCACAATATCTTCAATTTCATTAAAAGTATTAATAATTCCTATCGAGTATAAGAATCCTACTCCCAATTCTTTTAAATCTTTAGGCAAACATACAATATTAACTAAGGGTTCGTTATTTAGCAATAAATCAACTGGAGCTTCTATTAAAATCGTATCATTAACATCGATTATTTCCTTCTTATTAATCTTCTTAATATTTATAACTCTTTTGAACATACTCAGAATAAAATAATTGTATTTTACTATTGATTAATCAAAAAAAATTAAAAAGAAATTGTGTTAAAAATCATAAATACTTTAGGCAGCAAGATATAATCTGCCTTTTGTTTCTTTATTAACGCTATGATCTCCACTATATTCAATGAACTTTCCTGATACTTTTTGTCCATTAGGAAGTTCTATCTCGTTAGTTTCACCAATCTTTTTAAACGAGGGTAATAATTTTGATACCTTTCCTTTAATGATTATTTGCCCCCATACTTGATCTGCACCAGCACACCTATCCACATCTCCTTCAACCATAATTGTTCCACCATGATTGTGCATCCCTAAGAAGGATCCAGCAGCTCCACACATTAATATTGGAAATTGTGCTGCCCCTTTTGAGCTCCTCGCCCATAGCATTGATTCTCTGCCAATCTTTCCTCCTACTTTAATTGTGCCATTCTCCATACCAATCCAGAATCCTCGATATGCGGCCCCAATGTAGTTACCTGCATCACCAGTTATTTCTAATTCACCACCTTTTAGCATAGCGCCTGCCCAATCGCCAGCATTTCCATTTACAGTAATCTTTCCCCCCTCCATTTGATTTCCAACATGCATACCGACATCTCCGTTAATTATAATTTCACCATCAGTCATTTTCTCCCCAATACGTTTCACATTGGATAAGTCTCCGTCTATAATAATCTTGGTATCTCTAGGATTAGTTGATTTTCCCGTCACATCAAAAAAATCCCCTAATTTCACAGATTCATTTCCATAGTATAATAATAGTTTTTTAATTTCTGCAGCTGGTTTTCCCGCTAAGATATCAGGGGTTATAACATCTGCCTCTAATGGAAATTTTGGCTGCTTTTTCAACTTTAACTTTATTTCCGCCATGACTTATTCCCCCTTTTTCTCTTTTACTTTTTCTATTAATCTCTCTAATATCTTTTTATCAGACAACACATTTCCCGGAGGATCTTTTACTTTTCTCAATCTTAGCGGAACATGGTCCATCCGATAAGCGGTTCCTTCAGTTTCTATACCGGCAAATGCCGCAGGTAAAATTATATCGGCATTAACAGATGTTGGTGTATGGTGCGGTTCGATTGAAATTAAAGGATGTTTAAACATATTCTTAACCGCTCCAGCAGGAAAGTTGCTTGCGGGATCTGAAGCAACTATCAATGAAGCATCGATTTCATCCCTCATCAACACATCAACGGAAGAAAATTCCCCGGGATTATAACGAGCATATCCTCTTGAAAAATCCATCGAATAAGCATAACCCGTATTCCAAGTAAATACCGCATTAGCTCCTGTTATATTATAATGGCCCCGCATTGGGGTAATTAAAAATTTAGTATAATTATTTAGTTCTCGTGTTAAACAAACAGCAGCATCAATATTTCTGTGATGTGAGATTGTTTGCGTAAGGCCCATACCGAAAAAGATTACCCCATAATGACTATCCTTCATAATATTTACTAATTTCACAATATCGTCCTTAGGAACACCAGCTACTTCTTTTTCATCAATCTCAACCCCTCTCAGAGTGGCTCGAATCGCGTTAAAAAGCTCATAATCCTCATTTGGATTCACTCTGATATACAAGTCAGCAATTTGAGCAGTGTTGGTATTTCTCGGATCAACAACGACAATAAATCTGTCATTTCGCCCATCTTGTCGAAAATACCCTCGAACAAAATCACTATACCTCCCAAGATGTCTTGGGTGAGCATGAACAGGATTACTACCCCAAAAAATAACTAAATCTGCGCGATTTTTATATTCTCCTAATGTAGAGGTTGGAACGCCTACGTCCTGCTCGGCGAGCAAAGTTGGTCCATGACATACTGATGCGGTATTATCTAAAATTCCGCCTAAAATCTCTGCCAATTCAACTCCTTTAGCTTGTGCATCACATTCTGTACTTGCAAAACCATATAACAATGGTCTTTTTGCTTTTACTAATATATCAGCCGCTTTATCAATCGCTTCATCCCATGATGTCTCTTTAAATGACCCATTTTCTCTAATTAAAGGTGTCGTATATCTGTGTTCACTTGGATTCGATGAATAGAACTTTCTAGTTCCTATTTGACACCCATTTCTTACTTCTACAACTTTTTGCTCTTTTTGATCAACATCTATTTCAAGATCGTCGCATAAGGTACCACAAAAAGGGCATATCACATCATAATAGGTTTTAACATTTTTATCAACCACTTTTATCCCCCTAATTTGACTCTTTTAATTTACTAATTAATTGAACCGCATCTAAAACTTTAGCATTCTTAACAACTTCTACTCTGGCCTTTATCCCTTTAAAAGTTGGAGTTCCACTAGATTGAGAATCAGGATTTACCACTTGGTTTGCCCAAGGGCCCATAGGAATGAAAATGATCCCTGGATGGGGACCTTCTTCTGAAATCGTAGAATACACTAATACTTCTCCAAAATCAGTAATTACTTTTACTGGAGTTCCAGCAAGGCAATTTAACTTAATAAAATCATTTTTATCAAATGCACATATTCCCGCAGCTCTCACATTTTCCCGAGTGGTTTTACCGCCCTCTAATGCAACTCCTTGATTGATGGTGCGACCAGTAATTAATATTAAGTTATTTAGGCTCAATCTTATTTCTCCTCCTTTTTACTCCATCTTAGAGTTTTTAGTCTTTCAAGTAAGGGAATCCAGAACATTTCGCTAAACTCTCCTGAAGTTTTAACTTCTATTATCTTCAATTTTAATGCTCCTGTCGGGCAAGCATTATTACAAGCTCCGCACGCAACGCACGCATCTGGATCAACAACTTCAACATTTTTAGACTTTTCCCATCCATGTTCTGGGCGTTTAGCAATTGCGATAGTTCCGGAAGGACACACTTCTGCACAAGAACCGCACCCTTTCGCACATTCTTCATCGACAACAGATACTTCCGCTATAGCATATTGCTTAACAATTCTATCATTTTTCAACTTTTTGGTCTCAAATTCTAACTTTGGAACAACTTTTTCAGCAACAATTGGAATATCTGCCAAATTGATGATTTTCCCATCTTTTTTTAAGGTTAATGCGCCAAATGGACACATTACCACACAAGTACCACAAAATACACATTTATGCGGATCGTATACCTCAGGAATAATGTCTGCCGTAGCAGGAAACCTTCGTGAAGCACCAACAGGTCCACGTGAAATAGCTTCTTTGGGACAAACTCTCGCACATGTTCCGCACCCCACACATTTCTCACGATTTAAAATAAGTTCTAAACTTTCTGTAAGAAATTGAACCATTACATGTTCTTCTTGTTTAGAGATCGTTCTTGAAATTTTAGGAAATGACATTTTTAATCTTCCTCCACAGTTTCAATTCTAATTGCGCGTGCCGGGCAAATAGAAATACAAACTCCACACCCGTCACAATTTACTTCTCTTTCTTTATTATATATTGGAAAAGCAACTCCATTTTTAACTAAAAGCACAGCATTTTTTTCGCTAAGATAACTATCTTTTCTTAGTTGATTGAAATTTAATGGGCAACTAACTACACAGTCGTTGCAACCGAAACACCGGTTCTTATTTATCATTAATTTGAAGATTTGCATTCTCTTTTCAATAATAATTCTATAATGATATCATTATGATATAACAAACTTAATTTTTAGAAAGTATTGTATTTTAAAAAATTTAGTATATGAATTCTTCTGTTTGGCTAATCAAAGAATTTCGAAAAAAAAGTCCAATTTTTAAAAAGGCTTGATCCTATTGATTGTTATAAAAAACTTAAATGAATAATCTTTGCGGCTTTGAATCGTTCTGATACTTTAATTGCTTTAATTGTCTTTTTATGCCAATTTGGATTGATTTCAGTTCTGGACCACATAGTATACGAATCTTTAATTTGAATTTTAGGAGACCAAGTAGAAAATTTTTTTTCAGGATTACCAACGCCAAAATGTAATCTAACTTCTTTTTCTCCTACTCTTTTGGCTCTTCTATTTATAATCTTATTTGCTAATTTAGAAGTTGCATCGAAGACAATCTCTCTATTAGGAAACTGTTCTGCTAACGAAACAAATAACGTTCTGATTTGTTCTTGAGTAAAGTAATAAATAAAACCACCTGCCATAAAAAATATACCTTTGGATTCAGTATAGAGAATTTCATTAATCCAATCTGTATTGAAAACCGATTTAGCAATAGTCTTGTTTCGTTCTGTATCTTGTATAAGGGTTTTTCGAAATCTTGCTGCTTCCGGCAAATCTAAATTATAACATCTAATACACCCATTATCAACTCTTGAAAAAGTAGTATCTAACCCTGCTCCGATGTTTACCAAGGTTGCTTCAGGATGCTCTTGCATAAAACTCTTAACTGTAATATCAAAATTACTTGCTCTTGCAAGTAATCCTAACCCTCTCCATTCCCCTAAGTAATTTTTTATTTCTGAAAAGTCATAATCAAGTTTTTCAACAATTTCACGTGCTTTTGGATCATCCAAGAGTTCAGGATATTGTTTACTATATTTTGCCCGAGCCCATAATGGTCCCAGCATTGTCTCTTGGATTCTATCATCCGAAAAAATTCTCTTTTCCGTCATAAATGATACTAACACATAACACTATTTATTTGATTTACTTTTTTGGTATTTGATTTTAGAAAATTCAACAAATGGGGCTTAAGATTTTTTTGAGAAAACATAATAAAAAAAATTTTTAAAGTACTATTATTCTATTTCTTAATTTTAAGTTACTAATTAAATTCTATTATCGTATTATTATGGAAAAATCTGCTCAAAAGTCAAAATTTGTGCAACAATTTGTAATATTGATGACAATTTTTATTGACGCTACAGGGTATGCAATGGTTATTCCGCTTCTCCCTTTTTATACTGTTTCTTTCAATCTAGGCCCATTAGGGTTAGGTATTTTGATGAATGTGTTTGCGTTAATGCAATTTATATTTTCTCCTATTATGGGGCGATTATCAGATAAATATGGACGGCGAAAACTTCTTCTGATCTCAATCTCCTTATCAAGTGCCAGTTTTTTTATGTTTACTATTGCAAGTTCCTATTATTTCCTTTTGCTCTCCCGCATGTTCTCTGGTATGGCAACAGAAATCTCAATTGCTCAAGCATATATGGCAGATATTACGACAAGTAAGAGAAGAACATCGGGGTTGGGTAAAGTAAGAGCTGCATTTTCTGCTGGGGTCATTGTGGGGCCTTCGATTGGAGGATTCTTAAGTATCTTCGGTTATTGGGCTCCTGGGCTTATAGCTATAGGATTGACATTAGTAAACTTAATCTCTGTTTATTTTTTCCTTCCAGAGCCTCCAAGAAATACCAATAATATTATGAAGCTTACAAAAGCTAATACGTCTGGCTTCTTAGTAAATTTAAAAAACTCTTTGAAAAAGCCCTTATTACCCTCATTATTGTTTGTATTTTTTATTATGACCGTGTCTTATGCTGCGATTCCTATATTAATCCCGTTTTTAACAATAGCATTTTTTAACTTTAATGAGGTTCAGTTATCTTTTGTATTCGTCTATATTGGAGCTCTACAGCTAATAATGCAAGGATTTGTGATTGGGAAATTATCTGAGAAGATAGGAGAGGGGATATTAATCATATTTGGCTTAGTCTCAGTTCTTATTGGAATGTTAATTATGCCGATTACTCCCAGTCTTATTCTTTTCTTTATTTTGGTTGCAATGCTTTCATTGGGGTCGGGTTTTGTAAGGACTGCCGTTCCAAGTATTGTTTCAAAGATTTCTACTGAAGATGAGCAAGGGGGATTTCTTGGGTTAACACAATCTGTAGCTAGTTTTGCTCTAATTCCGGGACCATTATTTGCTGGTTTTTTCTATCAATATTTTGGTTTGGGAGCACCATTTTATTTTAGCGCGATTTTACTATTTTTTGCATTTCTAATGAGTATCATCTTATATGGAAAATTAAAGAAAAGCATGAATGAAGAAACATTTATAGGACTCCCTTAAATAACACTTTTAAAACTTATAAGACATATTTTTAAATAGCCTCTATTACAAATCTCATTAATAGTTATCATGAATATTTTATAATAAGGGGAGAAAAAGAATGGTTAGAGATGTCTTTACTTTCTTGGTGGGCGGTAAAGCTGGAGAAGGTGTTAAAAAAGCAGGATCAGTTGCGGCTCATATTTTTTCTGATTTAGGCAGATATATCTTTCAACTTGATGATTATATGTCCCTAATAAGGGGTGGGCATAATTTTGCTGTGGTTTCCACTTCAACGCGATGGATAAGCAGCCATTATATGAACGCAAATTTAATCGTGAATTTTGATAAAAGAAGCAGTGATCTCCACCTAAACGATCGTGCTGAAGATAGTATATTTGTCTATAATTCAGATGAACAAGAATTAGATAAAGGGATTGGCATACCGTTGTCTTCTGAAGCTAATAAATATCCCATGAAAAGCTTAATGATTGGAGTCGGTGCTGTAGCAATTTTAGCAGCAGTAATTGGATTTAAAAAAGAGGAATTGAACCAAATTATTAAAAATGAATATCCGAGCGGCATTAAGGATAATATTGCATATGCAAATACAATTTATGATATGGTATATCCTGAGTGCGGCAACAAATTTAATTTAAATAAAGGAGAGAAGGAAAGCCCTATTATAACAGGGAACGAAGCAATCAGTTTGGGAGCTATTGCAGGTGGTTTGGATGTATACTATGGGTATCCTATGACTCCAGCATCCTCCATATTACACTTTCTCGCTAAACAAGCAGAAAATTTTGGTTTAGCAGTTGTACATGCTGAAAGCGAATTAGCCGTTATAAATATGGCGATAGGCTCTTCATTTAGTGGTGCTAGATCCATGGTAGGGACAAGCGGAGGTGGTTTTGCCTTAATGACCGAAGGATATTCTCTTGCAGGTATGACAGAGACGCCTTTGCTTGTTGTTTTATCTCAGAGACCCGGTCCCGCGACAGGTGTACCAACTTATACAGAACAAGCAGACTTATCGTATGCTCTTACTGCGGGGCATGGGGATTTTCTACGAATTGTAGCATCACCTGGCACAATAGAGGAAGCATATTATCTAGCTTCTGAAATGTTAGATTTAGTATGGAAATTTCAAACCCCGGGAATACTTCTCACTGAAAAACATTTATCAGAAAGCAGTATGACTGTTGAGATACAAACCAATCAAGCAAAGTGGGCTGAGCCAAAAATGCATAATGCTGGAACCTATATGCGGTATCTTGATACTGAAGATGGCATATCTCCTATGCTCTTTCCACCTTCTAAAGAAGTAATTAAGTGGAACAGCTATGAACATGATGAACGAGGGATAACTACTGAAAAACCACATCTTATTACCAAAATGCACAATAAACGAGGAAAAAAGATAGATGCGCTTGTTAAAGAATTAAAACAAAGAAAAACAGTGAATATTATGCGAGGGGATATGAATTCAAATATCATTACTTATGGATCGACTTATATGAGTGTTTTAGAAGCTCTCAAATATAGCAAACTTAATCCTACTATAATTCAGCCTATCTTTTTAAATCCATTCCCAGTATGGGAATTAGTGGATTATAAGAATCAAGATAATATTGTTATTGAACAAAGCTCTACGGGACAATTTACTACACTTATAAAAGAAAAAGCGGGATTGTCTGTTAGAGATACTATAAAAAAGTATGATGGGCGACCTTTTGATCCAATCGAATTATCAAAAAGGATAAAGGAGGTTCTCAAATAAAATGTCTGAATTAAAAACAAATGCCGATATCACATGGTGTCCTGGATGCGGTAATTTTGGAATATTTACTGCGATAAGAAATGCTATTACTAGGTTAGAAGAGAAGGATGTAAAACGGGAAAACCTTGTTATGACGGCAGGGATAGGTTGTCACGCCAAGATCTTTGATTATTTGAACGTAAGCGGATTATATTCCCTTCATGGAAGAGATGCTGCAACGGCACAGGGTATCAAAATAGCTAATCCTTCGTTAAAAGTTATCACCTTTTCTGGTGATGGAAACGGATTAGGAGAGGGTTTAGCACATACTCTGTTTGCAGCAAAGCGAAACCAAGATATTACAATGATATTACATAATAATAGTGTATATGCATTGACTACGGGGCAATTCTCACCCCTCACTGAAAAGGGCTGGGACGGTCCATCAACTCCTAGAGGAAGTTTTGAAAAACCTTTTAATGCCATATCATTGATGATCGAAGCAGGAGCTACTTTTGTTGCAAGATGTTTTTCTGGAGAAATCAAGCATTTAACTGATACAATGGTTCAGGCCATAGAACATGAGGGTTTTTCGTTTATAGAAGTATTGCAGCCTGCGGTTCCTTATCATGAATGGGCAGAGTATAGGGATAAAGTAACGTTTCTTGATAAAAAACCCGAAACAAAAGAGGAAGCATTAACTATTGCTCGAAAAGCTTCTAAGTTTACACTAGGAACTTTTTATCAAGCCAGTGAACAAGTTTACCACAAAGCGCTATACGGAGATCATCATCCAATTCAAAATAGATTATCAAGGGAAACACGGTTAAATAAAATCAGCAAAATTCTTGGATCTAAATAATGAATAAGTTTTATTTTTGATGTTTTTAGGTACCATTACAAAAATATAGTATAGGATATACTCGAAGTATTTACCTAGAAGAAATTGTTCCTTGATCTACATCTTTGATAAATTTTATTAATCCATCGAAATATATCTTTTGATCGTCATAAAAGGCACAATGGCTACCATTGGGGCATAATAGAAATTGTCCCTGTTGTACTTGGGTTGATACCCATCTCATATGTTCTGGATCCATAGTATCGTGAGTAGCTCCGATTACTAATGTAGGTATTTTTATTTTTGGCAAATCAGAGATTCTATCCCAATTTTCTAACTTTCCACTTACACCAAATTCACTAGGTCCCTGCATTGGTACATAGACATCTTGATTAAGGTGTTTGAACGTTCGATTAATAGGGTCTGGCCACTGATCAACTGGTATACGAACAAAATGTTCAGCATAATAATTAGGCAGCAATAACTCCATGTAACGAGGATTATCAAAATCTCCTTTGGCTTCCAACTCCTTAATTTCAGCTAATACTTTGGGATTAAGTTTAGGCCCTAGTACTTGACTAGCATATTTTCCATAAGCCGGGGCGCTCATCATCATATTGGAGATAACTAGAGCCTTGAGATTATCCTGATATTTCAGAGCATACTCAACTGCTAGTATACCACCCCAAGATTGCCCTAACAGGTAGAAGTTTGATTTGTTTAATTTTAGGGCTTTTCTAACCTGCTCTACTTCCTCACCAAATCTGGATGTCTCCCATAAACCGGGTTCTTTAGGTTGGTCACTATAATAGGATCCCAACTGGTCATAGTAGTAATATTCAAATCCCTCTGCTGGAAAGTAGCTATCAAAACATTCAAGATATTCGTGGGTTGCACCAGGCCCTCCATGTAAGAGAAGTATTTTAATTGTAGGATTATTTCCGATCCTTTTAGTCCAGACTTTAAATTTTCCGAATTGAGTCTGGATGGGTATCATTTTGATTCCACCAGTTAAAATATCATCACGACCGATAGTATCAAAGTAATCACTTAGAGTCTTTTCAATTGGCATAATAAAAATCACTTTGTTTAAAATAAGATTTTGTAGGTTTTTGATTAAATATTAATTATTAAGAGAATTTATTATTTAATTTTTATTTATTACAAATTTTAACAATATACTCCTTAATTAATTAAATGGATGAAATATAGAAAGCAAATAGAGTACTTAATGAATATAAACCAGAATCTAAGTGAGTTTTCTTCTTTTTTTATTACTTAAATTAAATTAAAAATTAATAATATTCAACTCCTAATATTTCGTAAGAAGAAAATTTAAAATTCCTTATAATTTACCAGAAATAGATATTGGGATTGTTATTTTATATTTTTACTATTGAAATTTTATAGGAATTGATCTCAAAAAATGCCTGTTATTCAAATCAAATATGAAGATATTTATTTCGATCCGAAAGTTCAGGAAATGTGTGTCTCAACAAGCTTTCAATGTCCTTTTTATGGGCATTCATGGAGTTGCCCTCCAAATTCTCCTTATCTTGAGAAAGCGTTATCAACTTATAAAGAATTTTATTTAGTTTACTCTCTTTTTGATTTAGAAGAGTATATTAAGAAAGAAAAGGAAAGAACTAAACGGTCAGAATTTTATATTAAAAATACATTTTTACTCACAAAAAGTATGGAATCTCTTGATCTGGAAGAAGAATTTAACAAATTCATTTCCCAATATAAAGAAGAATACAAAAAACGACTCTTTCTATATGATGGAACCTGTAAATATTGTAAAATTCAAGATTTAGGAGCTTGCTCCTACGATAATGGTGAGCCATGTCGTTTTCCAAAAGAAATGCGATATTCTATGGAATCTGTGGGTATTGATGTAATCTCAACAGTTCGTGAGTTAAAGAAGAAACAATTAATTGATATTGAATACCCTTCTAATAAATATTCCTATAGATTTGGTTTAGCTTGTTTTAAATAAGATTAAATAAAAAAAAAGAAATTTAAGTCATTTAGTATTTTCCATATTCCATTACGGCTTCAGTCATCGCTTTTACGTTTTCTAATTTAGCATCGCCCATACCATTAAATTCAGTCGTAACGATATAGCCTCCATTTGACTTGTACTTATCTATTGTTTCTTTTATATGCTTTTTGATTAAGTTGGGCGTTCCGCTAATAAGGAGTGATGATAAAACTCCACCCGCAATGCAGTATTTATCTCCTACAACTTCTTTTACTTTAGATAAGTCCGTTTTGTCAAACCAAAGAATGACTTTCTTTTCAGGAAATTCCTTAAGAGTGTCTAATAAATGATCCATACGGCCTTGGAAGCATAAAAGAGGTGTAAAACCCGCTTCAACTAATTCATTTACGATTATCTTTATATAAGGCAGATGAAATTCCCTATACTGTTCAGGAGATAAATATGTATTATACCAAGTAGGACAGAATACTCTACGAGAACCTGTTGTATCTTGTGAAATTTTACCCGTTAATTTTCCTACAGCCGCTAAGACTGGAGCTAATGTTTTACAGGCAGCTTTTACTTTATCAGGCATTCTATAAAGATCTAAAGTTAGTGTATCGAAATCTCTTAACCATGCTCCAATAAAATCCAATGGGTTTGGAGTTAAAGCTAAGTACCATGGAAGCCAAGCTTCTTGTTTCATTCTTCCAATAAATTCAGTGAAAAAAGCCGGAAATTTCGCTATTTCCTGACCCATTTTCAATAGTGTACCCACTCCCGTGGGAGAATCTAAATTTGCTAGATTTTTATATGCTCTGGGTATAACTGTTTTCATGAGATATTCGAAGGGTTGCTTTATTAGGTCATCATATTCATTGGCATTCATGACCGGTGTGTCTATAACAAATTGGGATTCAACATTTTCTCCTACTTCTCTACCAGGATTTGAAGAATAGACGTCATGTAAAATATCATGTGCCATACCTCCAGCTAAGACAGAAGAAACTGCGGCACCAATAGCTAAATCGGGATCATATCCCGCTAAAGCTAAGCCAAGAGGAACAGTTTCAAATGATCGAAGGGAATTATACGCATCCCAATTAAAATCTCTTGCGAATTTTGCCATAGCTTCTATATATTTTTTATTATTATAGAACATTTCATGATAACTTATTCCTGCGTATTTTGCTGGAAAATAAGTAGTGTTTATCGCTATTGGGACTCTATCAGGTTCTTTCACCGCTGTGGTAGTTTCTAATCGTTCTAACTTCGCTTTATAAATTTCTTCACTATTATCCATTTTAAGACTCGACCTCCATCCAATTTTTTATTATTTTTACACCTTTATTTACATCATTTACCCAAGCATCCGCTCCTACATAATCGCAAACATTTTGATCGGTTCTTTCTCCTCCAATTATCACCTTTACTTTTCCTCTTAAATTTGCATTAGATATTGCTTCTATAGTTTTTTTCATTGGTTCTATTGATAATGTTAGTAATCCACTCATCCCTACTACAGGAGGGTTATTTTCTTTTATTGCATCGATAAATTTTTGAGCAGGAACATTCACACCCAAATCGATAACCTCAAAACCTTCAGCTTTCAAAAAATTAATAGCAATGTCTTTCCCTATATTATGAATATCCCCTTCAACAGTTCCTATAATAACTTTTCCTAAACTCTTCGTAGTAGAACCTACCAATTTTGGCATTAGTATTTCCATGGCTTCCTTGAATATTTCTCCAGCCATAATTAAATCTGTTAGAAATACCGTACCTCCTTCACCAGACTCACTACCGATTTTTGCCATACCTCTTCTACAAGCATCTAATATTTTAATGGGATCCTCGTGACTATCAAGTTTTTCTTTAACTAATTTTAAAACTTTCTCTTCTTCTAAATTCGTTATTGCTTTAGATATTTCTTCTAAACTCATTAATCGACACCTTTGTAAAATTGTTTTATTGCTTTTATTAAAGCAACTAGCATTTCAAAATTTGTAGAATATAAATATCTTCTCTTAATATTTTATTAATAGGAAACTTAACCTATATTCTCATAAAATAGGATGAATTAAACTAATAAGTTTCGACAGCATGTACAAATGCTTTAATGTTTTCTATAGGTGTATCAGCAGTGATTTCACATCCTGGAGCAACCATAAAGCGAAAATCACCACCACTAGCCTTTATAGCAGCATGAACTGTTGTTTCAATTTCTGTTGGATGACCCCTTGGAAGCAATCTAACATGATCAATATTACCTGCAATCCCTATCTTGTAATCAAGCAATTTTTGAGTCTCTGAAATATTTACATATGGACCAATATTTAATATATTGATTCTCTTGAGTTTTTGAAGGTATTTAGCAATAACATTGAGATGTGGTGTGACTTTTCCACAGAGATGTAATATGTTATAATTATAAATCTTCAGGATTTCTGGCATATAATCTAAACTAAATTCTTTAACATAATTAGGTGATAACATCTGAGCATCATGTTCACATATCACCAATATCTGAGCCCCAACATCTTTCAAAATCTTTATATAGGCCTTTATCACTTGAGTAGACCTTTTAATGAGTTGATGGACGAAATCTGGGTTTTTTACAATACGCATAAATACTTCTTTATATGGCATAAGCTGGAGACTAAAGGTTAGTGGTCCAGTCATAAAAGCCGCTACCGGAACAGTGGCGTTCTCTGCTAGAATCTGCGTCCCTTCTATCATGGTTCTTGTACTTAAAGTTGCCATAAAATCTGGTATTTTAAGTTTTTTAAGATCTGCTTCTGTTTCAATTAAATGTCTTAGGATCCAAGGATTTTTTTCTTCAGGATAGATTACATCTGCACCGCATGCTTCGGCTACGGAGAAACTTGGCTCTACTTGTATTGTTATGAAATCATAACCATATAATTTTAACGCTTTTAAATGGGCTTCAGTTACTTTTTTAGCATCCTTATACATTGTATCGTAAGTTAACTTATGAATAATCCCTGCATGATCCCCTATATGTGGAAATATTGGTGGTCTATCTACGGGACGATTGTTCAATGAAGCAAATACTCGTTCAAATGAATCCATTTATAATTCTTCCCAAATTTTAAGATAAAAAAATTAATTTGATTTTTATTTTTAATGAATTCGACCTATTGCTCTGAAAGGCAAAGCTTCAATAAATTTTTTATAATCATATATTCTGCGCCCATCTACTACATTAGGAGTTTTCATATATTTCTTAAAATCATCTGGTATTAAATGTTTAAACTCATCCCATTCTGTAATCAAAAGGGCACATTCAGAATCCTTAAGTGCTTCTTCTATGGAATTAGCATACTGAATAGTATCTCCAAATTCAACTTCAGCAGTGTGAAGAGCCTTAGGATCGTAACCGATGATCTTCGTTACTCCCCTTTTTCTCAGTTCACCTACAACTCTAATACTCGCTGCTTCCCTCATATCATCCGTTCCTGGTTTGAATGCGAGTCCTAAAAGGGATACTTTTCTTCCAGCTAGTTTTCCTGTGAGTTCTTCTGCCATATCAACAATCTTAATTGCTTGATCATCATTAATATCTAAGACTGCCTCTAATAATCTTGAAGTATATCCTTTAGATTTGGACCATGCTTTAATTGCGTTCACATCTTTGTGAAAGCATGATCCTCCAAACCCAACTCCTGCGCCCAGAAATCGAGGGTTAATCCTATAATCTAAACCAACACCTTTCATCACCTCAGTTATATCTACATTCGGTACAAGTTGAGCAAGATTTGCAAATTCATTAGCAAAACTTATTTTGGTTGATAATAAACAATTATTTCCATATTTTACAAGTTCAGCGCTCTCAATATTCATTTTCAGGACCGGACATGAATCTAAATGGTTACCATAAAAATATTTATAGATTTCATGGAGCATATTGCCACTTTTTTCATCAAATTGACCAATAACAATTCTATCGGGATTTAATGTATCTTCTATGGATCGCCCCTCTGCAAGAAATTCAGGTTGCATGCAAAGCCCATAATCCTTCCTTGGCTCTTTGCCTGATACTTCAGTAATTATTTTCGCTACTAAATTACGAGTAGTACCCGGCACAACAGTAGATCTTACGACAACTAAATGATAACCATCTTTTTCCTTTAAAGCTTCTCCAATTTCTTGTGCGGTACTTTCTATATAGCTTAAATCTATACTTTTATCCTTCCTCATAGGCGTACCTTGGGTTATCATCGAGATATCCGTTTCTAATACCGCTTTAACAGGATCAGTTAGACATTGAAAAATGTTGGGATTATTTTTCAATCTATTCATAATTTCTTGAAGACCCTTCTCATAAAAAGGAGCTATCCCACTATTTATTTGTGCTGCCTTTTTTTCATTATGGGTTGATGCTAATACCTTTATTTCTTTATCTGCAAAACAGGCTGCTGAACATAGCCCTATAAATCCCGTTCCAAGTATTGACACACTATATTTATACATTTTCAGAATAATGTTTTTTTATTTTCGATATTGAAATGATATTTGGAATTCCAATTAAAACTTTTGATGAATTTCAAATAAATTTAAAATAAAGTGAATCTAGTATTACATTTATGGTTTCTATTTGAAATATTGAATCATGGGAATTACATGGGTAAATA
>CAYUTF010000042.1:0-26886 GCA_964447495.1 uncultured archaeon | reverse complement strand
TCTTTAATTAATCGCATAAAGAGACATTTGCTTCCTAATAATCAAAAGAAGAAGCATTGGCATATTGATTACTTTTTGGGATGCATCAATACATATATAATCAAACTCTTTATCTTGCCATCAGAAGAGAGATATGAGTGTATATTAGCAGAGGAAATCCTAAAGAAGGCAGACGCATCAATCCTGAATTTTGGCTCATCTGATTGTTCATGTCGAAGTCATCTTTTCCACTTTAAAAATTTATTTGACTTTGAACTCTTAGATATATTGTAAAAAGATCAAAAGGGTGAAAATTACTATTACAACTATTTCAATTACTATACCTTTTTTTTTATAATTTCTGCGAGGCAACCAGAAAAATACATTTTTGCAAAGCCAATCAACAGTCACATGCATATATAGGTGTTGACCCCAATCGCTCTCGGGATTCTCCTTTTTCCTTTTTCTTTTTATTGGCCTTATAATTACCCAATCCCAAAGATCCATCAAATTGGAAAAAAATACTGCTAGAAAAAAAGGAATGATAAAGATAATAATTGAAACTCCAGAAAGAGTATATATGATAATATGCCAGATAACCCAAAATTTATCATCTTTATGAGCTTCAGGTGTATGATAGGTGATTATATTGAATGTATCAACTAAAATATGAGAACTAAATGCTAATATGATTGTTATTATAATATTAAATGGAAATAATAAAAACTTAAAAGAAAGTATTTCTACATACACCGCCACTACATTATGCGTAATTGTTTCCAAAAATCTTTCCTTCTTTAATTTAATTTATTAAAAATAAAACCTATAATAAGATTATTATAAATATTAAAAAGCCTAAAATAATAATTAACTCTGGTATAATCCCATACTTCTTAAATCTCCAGTTTGGAAGCCAAAAAAGTACTTTTTCTCTGAATTTTGTTATTAATTCATGGAATACAAAATCTTTATTCCAATCAAACTCTTCTTGACCTACCTTTTTTCTATATATAGGTCTCAGTATTACCCAATCTACAATATCCATCATATTGGCAAATACCATTCCTAAAACATAAGGGAAAAAAAAGATAATAGAAATTATAGCCGTCCCGCTATAGTCAAATATTCTCCAAAATAGCCAAAATTTATCTTCCTTTTGAGGATCAGGAGTGTGATATGTTATATTAACAAAAGCATCAAGAATAAAATGAGAAAGAAACGCAAAAAGAATTGTGAATAAAAAATTAATTGGAAATACAAAAAATTTAAAACTTAAAATTTGAATAAGAATTCCGGCTAAAAGATGAGTAATTATTATCATTATTTTCTACAAGTTAAAACTTAAAATATATTTCTTACATACTATTAAATTATAAAAATTTTTTAAGTTTAAAAATCGTTTTTAATTATCTCTATTTAAAATGATAAGTAAATAAAAAATAAATAAGTGATTATAAATGGGAATGTTAGATGGCAAAGTTGCCCTTATAACCGGGGCGGGTCGAGGTTTAGGACGTGAAGAAGCTTTAGCTATGGCAAAACAAGGTTGTAATTTAGTTATTAATGATTTAGGCGCTAGTTTTGATGGTACAGGTGCAGAATCTAAAGTAGCTGATGAAGTGGCAAAGGAATGTGAAAAATTGGGTGTCAAGGCCGTCGGTAATTATGATTCTGTAACCGCTTTTAGCAATGCTAAAGGAATGATTCAACAAGCTGTAGATGAATTTGGACATTTAGACATCGTGGTAAATAATGCTGGAATTCTTCGTGATCGAATGTTATTTAATATGACTGAAGAAGAATTTGACGGTGTAGTTGCTGTGCATTTAAAAGGAACATTTAATTTAACACGTCATGCAGCAGAGTATTTTAGAAAAGTAGGAAAGGAAGATCCTAAATTAAAAAATTTCGGTAGAATCATTAATACTTCTAGTGATGCAGGGCTTTTAGGAAATATGGGACAAACCAATTATGGTGCTGCTAAAGCAGGTATCGCAGCTTTTACTGTTATAGCAGCAATGGAATTAAAAAAATATGCCACTGTAAATTGTGTAGTACCCGTCGCTAGAACCAGATTAACGACCGATGCTACCCCTACAATGGTGGACGTTATGAATAAATTAGATGAGAGTGGTTTCGATGTATTCAATCCAGCAAATGTGGCTCCTATGGTGGTATACTTAGCATCCGATGACGCAAAAAAGATTAATGGCGAAGTTTTTAGAGTTGTAGGAGATCGTGTGTATGTATTTCAAGGATGGCATACTTTTAATCAAATAGATAATGCTGGAAAACCATTCACACCAGAAATCTTAGCAGAAAGAGTTAAAAATGAGCTTTTAAAAGGCTTACCGAGAAAAGAGACCTTAATGGATTCGATTGGTTCTTTAATTAAGATGTAATTATCTTTTTTTATTTTTTTTAATTGATATTATAAGACTTCTAATTTTTTAGCAATATTTTTAAAGATTTGATAAATGAAATTAACGATTTTATCAAAATCATCCTCAGATAAGCAGCTTTCATTATTGTTCAAAATTTCCAATAAATATTCAAGTTTTTCTAGTGCCTCCTGGATGTGGTTCTTTTCTAAAGAGCTAATTGATTTTTGATAATGAGTCCTGAGAAAAATTACTTCACTTAACAATATATCTATTAATTTATGTCTTCTATCTTGAAAAAAATCATTATATTCCCATTTAATTATTTTACTCATATATATCTCCTATTTTTTTTAATTTCAAATAAGGAAATTAAAGACGATATAAATCTCTTAAAGAGTCCGATTTTTGATGGAGACATTAGCAAGGGAATCCCATCAATGTTTCTAATTTATGGAAATCCTAATGAAACATAGGTAGGAACAAATAAGGGTTGATTATTTTTTAGTGGTTTCAGAATCTTTTTTAATTTTTTAATCATAATCGCACCTGATTTGAAATTTAAAAAACAAAATTGTCGTAAACTTCTATTTAAATCTTTATCTTCAATACTACCGTTATAGAAAATTCCACCAATATTTCTATCTCTAGCAGCGATTATAATTTTATCAATTAAATATTTATATCCTGCATTGAGCTCTTTTTTTGTTCTAAATCTATCCTTTTCCAAAAAGATTTCATGAAGTATGCCAACTCGAATTTTTATACCATACTTGAATGCATATATATTCTTATGTGTAATGGATGCTCCTCCGATTATTTCATCCTTTTCATTAATTAAAACATATGTAGGTGAATGTCGCTTAGCTGGTACGTTGACTCTAGCCCAATCTACTCGCTTTTCAGAATAAAGAGGATAACCGTTATAATATTTAGAAAGGATTTTATTTGCAGCTTCTCTATAACGATAATGGTTATTATTATGAAAAATTTTATAGCTATAGTCTCTAAGGGATGAATTAAACTTGAGTAATAATAAGTTAATAAGTCGAGGCAAGTAAGAATAACATAAGAAGATAGGAGAAAGTGCAATAAAAACGGGAAGATCTTTTATCAGTTTTCTAGGTTTCGAGAAACCAAATGATATATATCCACGATCAATATCTCTATATCCTAATTTAAGATAAATCTTTTCTCTAGGAAAGCCTTTAAAATCTGCTGTAAGAATTGAGAGATCGCAATTTTTCCTTTTCATATAATCAATTGCCTTATGCATTAAATATGTTGAGATTCCTTTCTTTGTATATTCTGGTAAACAGGTTACATCATTAATATCTCCAATTAGGTATAAATTTCCATTTAGACTCACAGTTTCTATCAGATTCACGTATACCGCCCCTACAATTTTCTTTTCATCGAAATCTTCAGCGATTTGGATCATTTCAGGTTCGAAATTTGGAGATTGCACATATCTCCAATTTAATCCTTTTGGAGTTCTTACGAATCCTCCCCCGTTCATTTGAAAAGCTCTATTAAAAAGATCAGATAATTGTTGGTCATCTGTTTTTTGGTAATGACGATAAATAATATGAACCATAAAATTGCCTTAGATTGTTATTGGTTTTTAAATTTGATATTTTGATACTTAAATATTTTTAAATCTTAATTATCTATTATAATATCATAAGATTATTTATTGAAATATATTATTAATTAAGAAAAAAGTAAGTGATTTAATCTAAAAGTAGATGAGATGAGCCACATGAGTGATCAAATAGGTAATATCCTCGAAAGTTTAAAAGCAATAAAAGGAGTTCATGGCGCAGCTCTTATAGAAAAATTTGGATTGATTAGGGGAAGTGCTTTGCCCGGATGGGTAGATCCCGAGGCAGTAGCAGCTATGGTAACCCTTATATTAAAAGCATCTCAAAGAGCAACAAAGGAACTTGAACAAGGTCAGTTTTATAACGCAATAATAGAAAGTGCAAAAGGTAAAATTCTATTTTCAGAAATTAACGAAAATATTCTTGTAATTATAACAACTGTTGATGCTAAGCTAGGAATTATAAATCTAAAATTAGGAGCAGCAACAGATGCTCTAAAAAAAATGATGTAGCATAACAGTTTTTTCTCTTTTTTTATACTTAAGTCCATTAAAATAGTTGAGAATTAGATAATATTTTTCTTACGTAAAATATCCAACATAATCATTCTGGTAATTTCAGGATCCGCTTGACCTTTCGTCTTACTCATTATTTTACCTATTAAGGCTTCAATCGCCCTTATATTTCCCCGACAATCTTTAACAATCGTAGGATTATCCTTAATTACCTCGATAGAATATCTTTTAAGTAATGTCTCATCTGAAATGCGCGTTTTTCCTCTCCATTTCATAATCTCACTTACAGAATTTCCTTTCATCATATCTTCCATAAAGGATTTAGCTATTTTTGTTGTTATTTTTCCTTCTTTTATGAAATTAATAAGTTCAACAAGATGCCGAGGTGTTAATTTCGTGTGTTCTAAATTTGTATTTTTATCGTTTAGCCAACCAGAGACACTGTTCATTAACCAATTGCAATATTGTTTATATTCATCTAATCCAAAAGAAGGGTCTATATTTACGCCCTCCTCATAAAAATCAGCTATAAGTTTATCAAGAACTAAGTTTTCGGAATCAAATTCAGATAACATGTATTCTCTACGAAGGCGTATAGCTCTCTCATTTGGCATCTCTGGTAAAGCTTTTTTGATGTCTTGTATAAATTTATCTTCAATTTCTATGGGAACTAAATCCTGCTCGGGAAAATAACGATAGTCCGCCTCAAATTCTTTCGTTCTTAATGATATCGTTACTCGCCTTTTATCATCCCAATGTCTTGTTTCTTGTGTTAAATTCTTACCTCTTTTAAGTAGATTTTTTTGACGAATTATCTCATGTCTTAATGCTCTTTCGACTTCTTTGAAACTATTAATATTTTTTACTTCTGAACGTTCGTGACCTTTTATTGATATATTTGCATCAACTCTTACGGAACCTTCAAGTTCTAAATCGGATATTCCAATATATTGAATAATTGATTTCAATTGCTTGAGAAATTCTCGAGCTTCTTCTGGAGATGAAATTACTGGTTCAGTCACAATCTCAATTAAACATACACCTGATCTATTATAGTCTACTAGAGTATATGGTGAAGTTGCGATGCTCCCTTTATGTACTAATCTTCCAGGATCCTCCTCAAGATGAATTCTATTTAGTAGGATTTTTTTTTTATGATTATTTTTTCGTATTATTATCTCTCCTCCATCCCCAAAAGCTTTTCCTCCTGCTTTATTGTATTGGCTGATTTGGAATCCTTTTGGGAGGTCAGGGTAAAAATAATTCTTCCTATAAAACCAAAATTTATGATTTATTGTACAATTCAGCGCTAATCCTAACTTCGTTGCGAATTCAATAGCATTCTTATTAATAACGGGGAGAGTTCCAGGCAGACTTAAACAGATTGGGCAGACGTGAGTATTTGGCTCTGCTCCTCGGTAATCATTATTACAACTACAAAAAAGTTTCGTTTGAAGGTTGGTAAGTTGAATATGGACCTCTAATCCGATGATAATACTAAAGTCAAGAGCAATCATATTAGTTATCTCCTCTCTGTTGTAATGGCATTTTCCTATAAATATTCAACTCTTGTTCCAGCTGATATCCTATATTTAAAATGGTTTTTTCATCGAAATAATCTCCAATGATTTGAAATCCAATTGGCATATTATTGCTATCAAAGCCACAAGGAAGAGAAAGGGCTGGTAACCCCGCTAAATTTACCGGGCAAGTTAATATGTCTGTTGTATACATCTGAATAGGATCATCTAATAATTCTCCCAATTTAAACGCGGTAATTGGCATTGTTGGACTAACAATGCAATCACATTTCTTAAACGCCTTTTGAAAATCATTTTTAATTAGAGTTCTAACCTTCAAAGCTTTAATATAATACATGTCGTAGTACCCTGCTGATAATGCATATGTCCCTAAAAAGATTCTTCTTCTTACTTCAGTTCCAAAACCTTCACTTCTTGTTCTTTTGATGAAATCATACACATCTCCCTCCAAATTTTTACTTGCAATACCATATCGTAATCCATCATATCGTGCTAAATTAGAGCTTGCTTCACTCATACATATTAAATAATAAGTAGCAACGGTATATTCAAGATGAGGGATATTAATTTCTATTGTAGTTGCTCCAAAACCTTCTAACTTTTTAATTGCTCTCAGCACGCTATTTTTTACTTCATTGCTTACGCCTTCTCCAAAAAATTCTTTAGGAATTCCAATTTTCTTTTTTGCTATTGATTTTGTAATTTCTTGAGTGTAATCATCTACTTTAATATCTAATGAAGTGGAATCTAATGAATCTTTTCCTGAAATAACTTCAAGCATCAATGCTGAGTCAGAAACACATTTGGTAATAGTTCCAATTTGATCAAGTGAATTTGCGAACGCGATTAAACCATAGCGTGATACTCTACCATAAGTAGGCTTAAGACCGACAACACCACAGAACGATGCAGGGCACCTTACACTGCCTCCAGTATCACTTCCTAACGCAAATATTGTTTGTCCGGATGCGACTGCTGCAGCAGCACCTCCGCTTGACCCTCCCGGCACTCTTGTAATATCCCATGGATTATAGGTTGGACCATAACAGCTGTTTTCTGTGGAGCTTCCCATGGCAAATTCATCCATATTCGTATTTCCTATATGAATTGCTCCTTCTTGAAATAAGCGCTCAATCACGTGAGCATTATATGGTGGTTTGTATCCTTTTAAGATATTAGAACAACAAGTTGTGGGAAAATCGTTAATACTTATTAAATCCTTATTAGCAAAAGGTAAACCAAATAGTTTCCCTATTTTTTTCCCTTTTTGTAGATTTGAATCATACTCTTGAGCTTTCATAAGTGCTTTTTTTTCAGATAGACATACAAAGGAATGTAAAAGGTTTTCCGTGCTATGAATTCTCTCAAATACTGAATGCAAAAGCTCATAGAGACGAATTTCTCTATTTCTTATTTTTTCAATTAGTTCATATCCCATATATTCGTAGAGTTCCATCAAAAGTATACCGTGTAATTCTCTTAAATTAGTCAACGATTATAATCATTAACTTCTAAAAAATTTGTCTAATTTTCTTTGTATCTAATCTTAATAAAAATTTAACATATCATGGCTTTGAGATTTCCTAAATGAAAATTAAAAATAAGTTTAAGGTGCTTTCCTTAACATTGTTCTCGGGAAGGGAATTGCATCCTTAATATTATCTATACCGCAAATCCAAGAGATTACACGTTCTACACCTAAACCATAACCTGAATGAGGAACACTTCCATATCGTCGTAAATCGAAATACCAATTATATGTTTGAGGATCTTCACCATCAGCTTTTAATCGTTCCATCATATTATCAACCAATAAACTTCTTTCAGATCCACCAATAATTTCACAATAGCCTTCTGGCGCTAACATATCAAAACATAATGCTTCTTTAGGATTTTCCTCACTAGGTGGTTTATAAAACCCCATAATTTCAGTTGGGTAATGAGTCACAACTACAGGGACCTCAAAATGCTCTGCAATTTTCGCTTCTTCATTCGTTCGTAAATCTTTACCCCAAGGAACATCCATCCCATAAGTATTATTCAGTATGTCTAAAGCTTCTGCGTATTTAATTGTTGGATACTCAGCTTTTGTGTATTTTTCCAATACTTTTATTTTTCTTTCTAAGATTTCAAGTTCCTTTCTATTCTGTTCTAACACTTTCTTTATGATAAATCTTATCTCATCTTTGGCAACCTGAGTAACTTCATCTAATTTCATCCAAGCAGCTTCCATTTCAGCCATCCAGAACTCTGCTAAATGTCTTGACGTTTTAGATTTTTCCGCTCTAAAAGTGGGTCCCATATTATAGATTTTTCCCAATGAAAAGATTCCTGCTTCTGCATAGAGTTGCCATGACTGCGAGAGATACACCTTGTCATCGAAATATTTTACTTCAAATAATGTTGATCCTCCTTCCGACATGCTAGGTTGAAATATGGGAGCGTCAAATTCATAATATCCTCGACTTCTAAAAAATTCATGAATAGCGCCAACAATAGTATGACGTATCTTCAATATTGCATTCAACTTTCTTGATCTTAACCATAAGTGCCTATTATCATATAAGAGTTCTTGAGATTGATGTTCTGTTATAGGAAAGGGTTCTGCTATTTGAATAATTTCAAGTCTAGTAACACTAACTTCATAACCAGTTGGAGCTCGTTCATCCTTTTTTAATGTCCCTGTGATTTTAACTGAAGATTCGATAGTTAAGTCCTTAGCTTTTTCAAATATGTCTGAATTCTTAGCTTTTGATATAACACATTGGATAATATCAGATTCATCTCTTAACACTAGAAAAACAAATTTATTAGATTTTCTTTCTCGATATACCCATCCTCTAAGGTTAACTTCACCAGAACCTTTTTTTAAAGCTTCTTCTATGGTAATATATTGTAAATTACTCATTTTGTTGACTCAAACACAATAATTAAAAAATTCAACTACTTATTTACTTTAAATTATGTATTTCTAAAAAATATCACTACAAATACATTACATAAAATAAGTGAAAGATAATATTATCATTAAACAATAAAGACAGCTGCAGCTAAAACAGAGGCCCATTCATTCTCTTCTTTAACTGTAGCACTAGCTGTAATATTCTTTGTTTCTACTATTTTCCCATCCATTAAAAATACTTCTTTTTTTTCATCATAATTAGCATCCGGATCGAAAGAAATCCCCAATGTTGTAGCCAGCATTTCTGCAGCAAGATCCTCAGCAGTTTCTCCTGTTTTTTCTGGTTTTACGCCAAAAGTATGATGCTCACTTAAATATCCATAATTTCCTTTATTTGCGGGCTTCGCAACTCCAATTGAAGCACATATAAGACGGTTTAATTCATTTGAGGCAGACCTAGCTAGTACAGAATAGATAATCTGTCCTGATCTTAATTGTTTTAATCCATCTTCTCTTGAGACTTCTATACAATACGGTGGTAATATAGAAGAAACACTCACTATATTATATTTCTCAATTCCTGCATCTCTTAAAGCTTCTTCAAAAGCTGCTAGCTGAGATTTATGGAATCCTACACCTTTAGTGAAAAATACTTTTTTTGGTACAAGTGACATGTTTCAATATGAATTCTTTTCTTTTAATTACCTATATATAATATAACTAAAAGCATTATATAAATATATTCAATTCATATTAATTAAGCAATAATAGATAACTTTAAATCTTTATATTTTGGCTAAAATTTGAATTGAATATTATGTAAAGGCTACTTACAAATGTTTAACTTGAAAATTCTACTACAATAAGAAAAATTACATAAAATTGAATTATAGGTTAAATTTGGATAATAAGACTGTATCTAATCCATATAAAAATTATAGAAATCAATTTATTCAATTAATTAAACCTTATAATAAATTGAGTATTATATTGATTTAAAAAATCTAAAAAATACTTTTAATTATGACTCCTCATAATAAGGAAGACTATTTATCAAAAAAAATCTCCCCACTGGATCCAAAGAAAATAAAAAATGTAGATGATCTATTAAGGGCTCTAAAAAGTTGTGGCTTTCAAGGTAGAAACTTGGGAATAGCTCTGGATATTCTTTATAAAATGGTATCTGATGATAAAATTCTAACTGTGTTGACTCTCTCTGGAGCTTTAGTCCCAGCAGGAATGGGAAACATTATATGTTCTCTAATTGAGAACAATCTCATTAACGTTATCGTTAGCACAGGAGCCAATACTATACATGACTTAGTTGATGCTGTTTCAAATGGTGGTCATTATATCGGAAGTCCAAATGTTGATGATAATGATTTATTTAAAGACCGAATTAATCGAATTTATGATACTTTTTTACCAGAAGATAATTATAAACTTGCAGAAAATTTTTTATTAGATATTATCCATCAAATTTTTAATTCTAAAGAAATAAATATAACTCCTTCTGAGCTATTGAAAAAAGTAGGAGAAAAAGTAAAGGAAAGGTGCATTCTTTCTACTGCTGCTAAGTATAACGTGCCAATTTTTGTCCCTGCTTTTTCTGATTCCGAATTCGCATTGGATTTGATAAAATATTCAGTAAGAGAAGGTTATAAATTCAATTTAGATATTCTTGGTGATGTCTTAAAGTTTGCTGATATTATTCGAAAATCAGAAGAGTCTGGAACATTCATTATTGGAGGTGGAGTTCCAAGAAACTGGACTCAACAAATATTTCCATTACTAGACCAAATAGACAATATTGAGACTATGGGATATAACTATTCAGTGAGAATTACAACAGCAGTGGAATATGACGGGGGGTTATCCGGGTGTACTATCAGTGAGAGTAAATCATGGGGAAAGTATTCATTAGAATCAAAATATATCACTGTGTGGTGTGATGCAACCATTGCTTTACCTATATTGATTACTGGATTGTTTCAACGTCTAAAAATAGTTTAATTCATAAAATGGCTTCAACTATTTTCTCTATATTTTTAATTTCTTCTTTTTATTCCTTTTTCGAAAATAATAAGAAATGAAGTTCATTTACATCATTTTTAATATTTGTAACTCGCATGGTTTAAAAAATATCTTGACTTCTCTTTTAATTATATTTGAAGTAATAAAAGTAAAGAGAATTTAAAATATATTTAAGCAACCTATGATGCATTTTAACTAAAACATGATTATGAATGAAAAAGAAAAGGATGTTTCAAATTTATTCGTAAATGATTCTAATTTTGCTTTTTGGAGCGCAGTACCAAATCAATTATTTGAAAAATTTAAATCCTCATCTCAAGGATTAACCTCTGAACAAGCAAAAGAGAATATAATACAATATGGGCCAAATATTTTCAAAAAAAAGAAAAAAACAAATGTTCTATTTTTAATATTCTCTCAATTTAAAAGTCCTCTTATTCTTTTACTTCTTTTTTCTGCTATACTATCCATTTTCTTGGGAGACTCAACAGATGCAATAATTATTATTATTATTCTTTTACTAAGCAGTCTTCTTGGTTTCTGGCAAGAATATCAAGCAGCAAATGCTATGAAAAAATTACTGACTATTGTTCAAACTATTATCACAATACTTCGTGATGGAAATCAACAAGATATTCCTGTAGAAGGAGTAGTCCCCGGAGATATAGTTCTCTTATCTGCTGGAAAAGCGGTTCCAGGAGATTGCTTGATTTTGGAATCAAAGGATCTCTATGTCAATGAAGCAACGTTAACTGGAGAAACCTATGCCGTAGAGAAAATTGCCGGAGAATTACCTATAGACACACCTTTGAATCAGCGAAAAAACTCTCTTTTTATGGGGACTCATATCGTTAGTGGTACTGCAAAAGCAATCATAGTAAATACTTCTAATAATACTTTATTTGGACAAATATACGAGCATTTAAGATTGAGACCCCCAGAAACTGATTTTGAACTTGGTATAAAGCACTTTGGTTATTTATTGCTGAGAGTAACAATCTCTCTTTTAGTATTTATATTCCTATTTAATATAATTTTTAGTCGACCATTCCTTGAGGCATTTTTATTCGCGCTTGCTCTTGCTGTGGGTCTAACTCCCTCATTATTGCCAGCTATAATAAGTGCCACAATGGCTCGTGGAGCAAAACGAATGGCAAATAAAAAAGTTATTGTTAAACGTCTTAGTTCAATCGAAAATTTTGGAAGTATGAATATTTTATGTTGTGATAAAACAGGGACTTTAACAGAAGGTAATGTTCAAGTATATTCAACAATTGATGTTTATGGAAATGAAAACCAAAAGATTCATCTCTATGCTTATCTCAATTCTTTTTATGAAACAGGATATAGGAATCCGATCGATGAAGCAATTCGAAATTATCATCAATTTGATCTCTCTGAATTTCAAAAATTAGATGAGGTTCCTTATGGTTTTATTAGGAAGCGTTTAAGTATCTTAATTTCACATAATGGTAAAAACATTATGATAACAAAGGGAGCTTTGGCAAATATTCTCGATATTTGCACAAAAGTGGAGGTTCCTAAAGAAAAAATCATTACTATTGAAGATATCAGAGAAAAAATTGATCAAAAATTTGAAGAACTAAATGAAAAAGGTTATAGAGTTTTAGGTATCGCATATAAAGATATTCAATCTTCACAACCTATTGATAGAGATTCGGAAACAGATATGATTTTTATGGGATTTATTGTCATGTTTGATCCGCTTAAACCACAAATAAATGAAACAATAACTCAATTATCCTCCTTAGGTGTTCGATTAAAAATTATTACTGGAGATAATAAATTTGCCGCATTATATACCAGTAAACAGTTGAACTTAGTTAATTCACGAGTTATTACGGGATCAGAAATACGCAAAATGAGTAATGAGGCTCTTATGAATGTGGTTAATGATGTCAGTATTTTTGCGGAAATCGAACCAAATCAGAAGGAACGAATAATCCTTGCTTTAAAAAAAAGACGTCATGTAATAGGATATATGGGCGATGGCATTAATGATGCTTCTGCTCTCCATGCTGCAGATGTTGGAATCTCAGTTGAGGATGCTGTTGATGTAGCAAAAGAGGCGGCAGATATTGTTTTATTAGAAAAAGATCTTGATGTGTTATCAGAGGGGGTAAAAGAAGGAAGAAAAACATTTGCTAATACATTAAAGTATATTTTTATAACAACAAGTGCTAATTTTGGGAATATGTTTTCTATGGCGGGAGCGTCATTGTTTCTTCCCTTTCTACCCATGCTTCCAAATCAAATTTTGCTTACAAATCTTATTTCAGATATCCCTGCTATGACGATTGCCACTGATAGTGTCGATACTGAAATGATTGAAAAACCTCAAAAATGGGACATAAAAATTATTCGTAATTTTATGATTATATTCGGTCTAATTAGCTCAATATTTGATTTTCTCGCATTTTTTATATTATTATTCTTCTTAAATTCAAGTCCGGTTCAATTTAGAACATCGTGGTTCATAATTTCAATAGTAACCGAGATATTAATCCTTTTAATAATCCGAACTCATAAACAAGTATTAAAGAGCAAACCAAGTAAAGCTTTAATAATCACTTCTCTCCTCAGCGCTATAATTACTATTATATTACCTTATTCACTACTTTATAGCTTTCTCGGATTTACTCCATTAAACGGTTATTTTATTATAGCAATAGCGATTATTATCATTAGTTATGGTATAATATCTGAAATCACAAAAAGGTATTTTTTTAAAAAGCAAAATTTGTGATAAAAACTGTCAATTGATTGAAATTAGACGTAAATGAGAAGGTCATAGATATTTTCTTCAAAAATTTACTCCCTCATATAGTATTTTTTCTATATAAAAAGGGTTGCTTCTGAATCATTATTGATACTATGCTTATTAATGTGAATTATGAAAGATTTAAATAAATAAAGGCCATATCTTTAATCCTTTTTCATCAGAAGATATTTAGAAAAAATATTCATATACAAACATTCCTCAGGAGACATTTCTGGAGTAAACTGAGGATTATCGGTAAATTTTACGTCAACCCCTCGAATTATGACCACAGGAGTTTGTTGAGCGGCTTCACTTAAAAGAAATTGTGCCGCACTTGTAAGATCGTCTGCTATAGCTCTCATCGTTATTTCTAAAGGTCTTCCAAACAGATCAGGGTACCCCCGCAAATCTTCAATAGGTTCAAACCCAGCAGTTGCAATAGCAATACCAATTGTACCCTTTCTTAAAGGTTGAACCCTTGAATCTGAGATAATAACCCCTAGATTTGATATATTGAATTTTTTTTTCAATGCTTTCCAGTAATCCCAAGGAACTTGCTTAAGATTTTCAGGAAGCAGAACTACTCTTCCTACTCCTGCGTTCGATTGATCAATACCTGCATTCGCAATTAAGAAATCATTTACTTTGGCTAAGATTACGTGTCTCATTCCCCCCAGGATCATTGATGCTTCATCTAAAATCAACTGAACATATCTTTCATCCATATCATATTTATTTGCTAATTCTTTCGCACGTTTTGAGATATTTTTCACATCAGATAAATTTCTAACTCTGCCTTGTGATGTGGCAACAACTTTTTCAGCTATTACAATGATATCTCCTTCCCTTAGTGTTTCAGCTTTTTCCTTTATTTTTTCAACTATTATTGTAATTAAAGGATCATTTTTTTTAATAAGAGGCAACTTAATCGAAAATAATTCCATCGTAATTGAAAGAATTAATCTTAATATAAATCAATTTTCATCTATAGCGTGTTTCTCTAAGAATTTTGTAAATTAATTACCATAACTTTGAAATGTGGGTAATTGTTGAAATATTTTTAAAAATAAATGTTATTTCTAACTGTTATCTGTTAGGAGTTTAATAGTTAGATAGCACTTCCTTTTTGAAATAAGAGAAAAAAAATCTAGCTAAATACTAAGAGATTAATTAGTTTAATCTTTATAGTATAACCCTTTTTTAAGTTTTATAAAAAAAGTAAGTGACACATTGCTTTACTTAATATTGTAAAGCATAATCGTTAATAATTTATAACCTATAGATAAATAAGGATAAATATACATTTTTTCTTTAAGATAAATTTATGAAAACCCAATAAATGAATGAAAAATTGAAAATATATAATTTAGAACAAATTAAGGATTGGTGGCTGAAATAAATGGCAAACTATAAATATAAATATTTAATTGTTGGAGGAGGCATGACCGCTGATGCGGCAGCCCGGGGCATACGTAAAGAAGATAAAAAAGGAAGAATTGGTCTGATTAGCAGTGAAAGTTCTCCTCCTTATGCACGACCTCCATTATCCAAAACTCTTTGGAAAGGAGAAGAAACCCTTGAAGATATCGATTTGAATACAGCTGAAGTGGGAGTAGAAATGCATCTTGATCGGGTAGCAACAAGAATTGATGCTATTAGTAAAAAAGTTTATGATGATCAAAAGAATGTCTATTCTTATGACAAATTGCTAATAGCTACGGGTGGAATTCCTAAAAAGATTCCAAATGTTGAAGAACCAGGGATTATATATTATCGCACTCTTTCGGATTATAAGAAATTGAAAGAGCTTGTTGATAAAAACACTAAATTTGGAGTCATCGGAGGTGGTTTTATAGGTTCAGAAATAGCTGCGGCAATAAAAATATACAAACCACAATCAGATGTCAGCATGATCTTCCTTGAAAATGGAATTGGGGGTCTAATATTTCCCCCAAATTTAACTCATTTCTTAAATGAATATTACCAAGAAAAAGGAGTTAAGATTTTTCCAGGTGAGATGGTAAATAGCATTAAAAAGCAAGGTACCGGTTATTTAGTCCAAACAAAAAGCGGTAAAAAATTGGAGTTTGATACCATAATCGCGGGATTAGGCATAAAGTCAAATATAGATCTTGCAAAAACCGCAGATCTTAAGATTGATGATGGAATTGTGGTCAATAGATATCTAAATACAAAGGATATTGATATTTATGCAGCTGGGGATGTAGCATACAACTATAATAGCGTGCTTGAACAAAATATTCGGGTGGAACATGAAGATAATGCTCTTGCGATGGGAGAGGTCGCAGGTCAAAATATGACGGGAGATGGAATAGTCTATGATCATATATCCTATTTTTACTCTGATTTATTTGAATTAGGTTATGAAGCTGTTGGAATTTTAAACGCAAAATTAGAAATTGTAGAAGATTGGAAAGAACCTTATGAAGAAGGTATCGTTTATTATTTAAAAGATGGAAGAGTTAAGGGTGTCCTCCTTTGGAATGTTTGGGAAAAGGTTGATGACGCTCGAAAGTTGATCGCTGAGAAAGGACCTTTTTCTGAAAAAAATTTAAAAGGTAGAATACAATAATTTTTTTTTTTAACTTTATTAAATTTAAATTAAACTTATTTAGTATCATTTTTTACAAATATAGATGAGTATGAATTCAATTTATTCAAAACTTCATAATTTCTTTGAAATTGGAGACGACTTTCCTCCAATTATTATGGGTGTATTAAATTTAAGCCCTGAATCTTTCTATAAAGGGTCTGTATATGATAATGAAGCTTCACTGAAGAAAGCTACCATACAGATGATTAAGAATGGCGCAAGAATGCTCGATGTAGGCGCACGATCAACTGCACCATGGTCAAAGAAAATTTCAATTGAGGAAGAGCTTGATCGTATTCTCCCCGCAATGAAGGTTGTATGTAACAATATTCCCAATGATGTATTAATCTCTGTTGATACCCAATATACTGAAATTGCGTCCCAAACTTTTGAGTTAGCTAAAAAATACAATAAACACATTACTATTAATGATGTGAGTTGCTTAAAAACTGATCCGACTCTTAGCAGTTTCATAATCGATAACGATTTACCTGTAATAATAATGGCTTCTAAAAAAGTCCCCGGAGATTTATGTACTGCTCCAGAGATTGTATCAGAGTTAAAAAAAACCATTTCTTATCTAAGAGAAAAAGGTTATAATGAAAATAATATAATTATTGATCCCGGGATAGGACATTGGATAGAAGAGAAAACTCATATATATGATTTGAAGATTATTGGAAATTTGAAAGAATTACGAGCTATAAATAAACCAATTTTAGTAGCCATTTCAAGGAAGTCTTTTATAGGTACAACTTTAAATCTCCCAGAACCCGAAAACAGACTCAATGGAACACTTGCCGCAACTGCTATTGCCGTATTTAATGGAGCTCATATTGTGCGTACTCATGACGTGAATCAACAACTGTTAGAAATAGTAAAAATGGCTGAAGAGATAAGGAAAACTCTCTAATCTTATTTTTAATTTATATGCCTAAAAATATTTTTAATTTCTTCAAATAATTTATTTAAATCATAAAAAGCTATTGAGAAAATCCGACAAAATATATCTATCGCATTTTTTATATGGAAAATTTTAAATTAAAAAATGAAGCATTTACTAAGGTAATCTCTACTATTCTCCTTTCTTCCTTCAATTACTTTAATTTCCCATAATCTTTCCTGATCTGGGAAGAAAATAACAGAATAATTCCCTTTCTGAGTGATAAAAAAGTGTACATAGATTTAAATTCCCGCAATCACATATATTATATGTAAAATGTTAAATTATCGATAAATTCACATAAGGTATTGATAAATTTACCTTTACTAAAATTAAAAGTGATAACAGATCTTCCATGGCTGATAACAATTCTTATGATGCAGATGATATTCAAGTCTTAAAAGGGCTTGAGGGTGTCAGAAAAAGACCTGCTATGTATATTGGTGATACCGGCAAAAAAGGGCTCCACCATCTTATTTTTGAGGTTTTAGATAATTCTGTAGATGAGGCAATAGGGGGATTTGCCAACCTAATAAAAGTCACGCTCAATAAAGATAATTCTGTATCTATTTTTGACAATGGGAGGGGCATTCCGATTGACCTCCATCCCGAATATAAAAAACCTGCTGTTGAAGTAATTATGGAACATTTACACTCGGGAGGTAAATTTGATCACAAGAGTTATAAAATATCAGGAGGTCTTCATGGAGTAGGGCTTTCAGTGGTTTGTGCATTAACAGAATGGTTGGAAGTAGAGATAACCAAAGATGGATCCCTTTATACTCAGAAATTTTCTAAAGGCGTTAAATTAACTGAACCAATCATAAAAGAAACTGACACCAAAGAATCTTATACTAAAATTACTTTTTATCCTGATAATAGTATATTTGATTTTGATGGAAGTCAACAAATTTTCATAAAATCAATAATTTCTAATAGAATGCGTGAGCTTGCATTCCTCACTCCCCAAGCTAGATTTGAAATTATCGATAAGATCAATGATGATAAAATAGAGTTCTTTTTTGAAGGGGGAATCAAGGAATTTATTGCTTTTTTAAATAAAGATAAACAACCTCTCCATAATGATATTATCTATATTTCGGATTCCTACGAAATTGAACCCGAATCAGCCATCTATTGTGATATCGCAATGCAATATAACCAAGGGTACCAGACTAATATCTTATCTTATGCAAATACTATTAATACAATCGAAGGGGGAGTTCATCTTACAGGTTTTAAGACCGCTTTAACACGAACATTCAATTCATATATTCAAAATTTTTTAGAGAAAAAATATAAAGAACACGATTTAAGCGGGGCAGACACGCGAGAGGGGTTATCCGCGGTCATATCTGTTAAGCTCCCAAATCCACAATTCGAGAGTCAAACCAAAATTAAACTAGGAAATCCTGAAGTACGGCAAGTTATAAGTCAGATTGTTTCAGATAGATTAACTCAATATTTAGAAGAGAATCCTGATACAGCAAAGAAAATTGTCTTAAAAACAATTAATGCGAAATTAGCTCGTGAAGCCGCATTAAAGGCTAGACAATTAATTCGCAGGAAGTCGGCATTAGACAGTGCTCGAATGCCGGGAAAACTCGCTGATTGTTCTTCGAATGATCCAGAACATTCAGAAATCTTTATCGTAGAAGGACCTTCTGCAGGAGGCTCTGCCAAACAAGGAAGAGACAGAACATATCAAGCTATTTTACCCTTAAGAGGTAAGATTTTAAATGTTGAGAAAGCAAGAATAGATAAAATATTTCATAATAACGAAATTCAGTCAATAATAAAAGCCTTAGGTGTTGGATTTCAAGAGTTAAATCAATCTAATGGAGCAAACGGTGATATTGATGATGCTACTGAATCTGATGATACAGAAGAAACATTTGATATCAGTAAGTTACGTTACCATAAAGTAATCATAATGTGTGATGCTGACGTTGATGGATTCCATATTGAAACACTTCTTCTTACTTTCTTTTTTAGATATATGAGACCATTAATAGATGAAGGGAATTTATATGTTGCTGTCCCACCACTTTACAAAGTCTCTTATAAAAAAAGTAAAACATACGTTTATAGCGATCTAGAAAAAGATGGTATGATTAAATCTTTAATAACGAAATATAAACTAAACAATACCCAATCAATTAAAGTTCAACGTTATAAAGGTCTTGGAGAGATGAACCCTGAGGAACTCTATGAAACAACAATGAACAAGGAAACTAGAAAATTAAAGAAAGTAACTTATGAAGATTACCTCGAAAATGATCTAATGTTTACCAAATTAATGGGCAAGGAAGTTAAAGCCCGTAAAAAATTTATTATTAGTAATTTTGATGAAGTAAGTACCTTAGACGTATAATAATTTTTGTTATTTTTATCACCATCCATAATTGAGGTTATAAATTTGATTTCAGAACAGATTGAAGATATATTATTAAAGGACGAGATGAAAAGTAGTTATATCGATTATGCTATGTCTGTAGTCGTCGGAAGGGCAATACCGGACGTAAGAGATGGCCTAAAACCCGTACATAGACGCATTATCTATGCTATGCTCACAAATAACTGGAATTACAATAGTGCTCATGTAAAATGTGCTAAAATTGTCGGAGAAACATTAGGGAATTTCCATCCTCACGGAGATGCAGCAGTATATAATTCTCTCGTTAGATTAGCTCAAGATTTTTCATTAAGATATCCTTTAATACATCCGCAGGGAAATTTTGGTTCTATTGATGGGGATCTCCCCGCAGCCTACAGATATACAGAAGCACGTTTATCTCAAATAGCAAATGAGCTTATAGAAGATATAGATAAAGAAACCGTCGAGTTCCAACCTAATTTTGACGAATCTACAGTTGAACCTAAGTTTTTACCTGCAAAACTTCCTAATATTCTAATTAATGGAACTAAAGGTATCGCGGTTGGCATGGCAACAACCATGGCACCCCATAATTTAACTGAAGTGTGTACTGCAATCATTGCTACAATTGATGATCCAAGTATATCAATCGAAGAACTTATGGAGTTAATTAAAGGACCCGATTTTCCAACAGGTGGAATAATTTCAGGTACTAATGGTGTTTACAATGCTTACTCAACGGGGACAGGAACAGTCAATCTTAGCGGAAGAATTGAAACTGAAACAAATGGCAAAATTACAAGCTTAATAATCACAGAGATACCTTATTTAGTAAATAAAACGGTATTAATTGAGTCAATTGCTAAACTGATAAAAGATGGTGTATTAAAAGACATAAAAGATTTGCGTGATGAATCTGATCAAAAAGGTATGCGAATTGTATTGGATTTATCTAAAAATGCACAACCAATTATAGTAAAAAATATACTTTATAAAAGAACACGGTTATCAACCACCTTTAACATAACTAATCTTGTCTTAATAAACGATGGAAAACAACCTAAAATTCTCTCTCTAAAAGAATTAATCCAAGAGTATATCGATTTTAGATTGATTATCGTTCAAAAGAGGATTGAATTCCTTTTAAAGAAAGCTCAAGCTAGAGTACATTTAGTTGAAGGTCTTTTAATTGCGCTTAATGATATTGATAATATTGTAAATATCATTAAAACCTCGAAAGATACACAAGATGCAAAAAATAATTTAAAAAAAGCATATAAATTAAGCGATCTTCAAGTACAAGCTATCTTGAGTATGCCTCTTTCAAAATTAACGAATCTTGAACAGCAAAAATTGAAGGAAGAACAAGAAACCTTGAATAATAACATCACAGAATATAATAAAATATTGAAGAGCAGAAAAATTAGATTAGATATTATTAAATCAGAATTAAGTGAATTAAGTAAAAAGTATGGAGATAAGAGAAGAACAGAAATTCTGCTCATAGAAGAAGAAGTACATGAAATAAAACGGAAAGATTTAATTAAAAAAGAACCAACAATGGTTATTTTTACAAATAATCAATACATAAAAAGAATCTCTGTTGAAGAATATAAAACTCAAGGAAGAGGTGGTCGTGGAAAGAAAGGTATGACTATACGTGAGGAAGATTTTATTATCGATTTATTTGTATGTTCCACTCATGACACAATCCTAATTTTCACTTCTAAAGGACGAGTGTATTCAATTAAATGTTTCGATATTCCCTTACAAACCCGAACAGCTCGAGGAAAACCAATAATCAATTTTATGGCATTACAAGATGGTGAAAACATCTCCTCAATGATCCCTATCAATAATTTCAATACAAATGAAATGCTATTAATGACAACCAAGAATGGGATAATTAAGAAGACGCCTCTTAAATTATTCTCTAAATTTAAAAGTACGGGAGTGAGAGCTCAAAGAATTAGAGCAGATGATAAACTTGTTAGCGTGAAGAGATTAAAAAATGAATTAGAAGATATATTTATCGCAACAAAATTAGGGTATGCTGTAAGGTTTGATGAATCTGAATTAAGAGAATTAGGAAGGACATCAATGGGTGTAAAAGGTGCCGAACTAAGAGAAGGAGATGAAATTATTGATACATTATTAGTTAGTGATGATTCTATTATTTTGACTTTAACAGAAAATGGTTATGGGCAAAGAACTACAGTAAAAGAATATAGAAAGACAGGTAGAGCTGCTAAAGGAGTAAAAAATATAACTTTAGACCAAAAAAAGAAAGATAAAGTCATTGCTATTAAACTTGCCAAGCATATGGATATTTTAATTGGTACAGAACAAGGGCAGGTAATTCGAGTACCTGTAGATTCAATACGTATAACACACAGAAAAGCTAAAGGGGTTCGCGTAATAAAATTATATGAAGGAGATTACGTAGTTGCAATTGGAAAATGCACCCAACAAATAACACAAGAAGATGAAGATTAATTTTTACTAATTTAGTATTTAATTACTCTTTAAGATATGGGATTAAACATAAAAATTTGAGGGTTTCTTCATCGTTATTTTCTATTCCATGTTTCTCATTGGGAGGAATATACAATACATCTCCAGTCTGAACATTAAATGATTCTCCCTCATCATTATAAAATTTACCTTTTCCATTTAAAATGAAAATTTCATGATCTTGCCAATGATTATGGAGAGGTACATTACTAAAAGGCTTAATTTCAAACATTCTCATAGCAAAATTTTTCGCTCCATCATTATTATCTATTAACCACCTTACATTTACATCTTTTACAGGAGTACCATCACTTAATGTTGCTCCTTTATTCTCTACTTCGTGATAATTTTTTTTTATCATAATTAAAGTAATTTTTTAAAATAATAAAATAATATCATTATAATAAATTGAAAGTGAAGAATAACCTAAGTATCTATGAGTACCGAATTTAATATTGGGTTCGACTATTCCCATAAAAATAAATTAATAATTGAAGATCCTGGATTTAATGATTTTATCGAATTTTTATTTAATTCCAATTTGAAATTAGGGAAGATTGAAGCAGGGCTCAATTATGAAAAATTATCCGCATACAATATATTTATAATTGGAGTTCCTATTGCTGAATCTTATCTGAGTCCTGAAGAAGTAGAAGATCTTGTTAAATATGTGAATGATGGAGGTTCATTACTAATTGTAGCTGATAAAGGCGGTGATTATGAGAATAAGAGTAATTTAAATGAATTGACTCAGCATTTTGGAGTAAAAATCAATTCTGATCAGCTTTTTGAACACGATAATGCTTCTGAAGAAAATTCAAGACCAACAATTACTCATTTTGCCAAGCATTTTATTACTAGAGATATTAATAAGATAATTCATTCCGGGGGATGCACATTAGAAATAGATAAATCGGTTGAGAATGAAAATATTGATGTAAATCCAATTGCTTTCTCTTCTGAAGAATCTTCTTGGCATAAGATATTTAATGATGAGGAATGGCTCGAGGAACCAGTAAAAAGCCAGCCTATCATAGCAGCAATTCATTATAATTTAGGAAAAGTTGTAGTCTTAGGTAATTTGTCAATCTTTTCAGGATTTCATGATAGTTATGGGATCAATGCGGTTGATAACTTTAGCCTAATTTCAAATATTATCTCTTGGCTTCAAAATAAAGCTCATTCAAAAGAAGCTCAATTAACTCAACCTATTTATACTACCATTCCTATTGAGCAAGATCTCTTTTATTGGATAAAAAGAAAACTAGACGAGGGACGCTGGGATAATATAGAGGAAGTCATAAATTTTGCACTTAAAGTTATTAAGCTCCGAATGAAGAAGCAAGAATCAGAAGAAAATTAATAAAAGTACTAATTATAAGTTCTAAAGAGTAGCGTAGAGATGTGAAGAAGTATGATTAAAACCAATAAAGATGAATTACTAATTGGCGTACTCTCAGACACTCATGTTCCTCATAGAACAGATAAGGTTCCAAACCTAATTTATGATGATTTTAAACAAAGAAAGGTAGATTATGTCTTTCATCTTGGTGATTTTACTACTTTTAACATCTATAATGACTTGATTAATATTTTTGGGAAAGAAAAAGTTTTTGCAGTTCGTGGAAACATGGATTTTGACGATAAGTTATGCAAAAACCTTCCTGAAACAATCGAAATGAACATTTTTGGACATAAAATATTGTTATTACATGGCATGGGAGGTCCTAATATGATCATACGTCGCTTAATGAAAAAGTTAGATTTGGAAAAGTCTGATTATGATATTGTCATATTTGGACATACTCACAGACCAGTAAATGAATTTCATGAGGGTATTCTATTTTTCAATCCGGGAACCACCACCCCAATAGATAATAAGTTTACTGTTATAAGTTCATACGGTTATTTACGATTTTCAAAAGATAAAATAGAACCCGAAATCATTTATCTAGAGAAATAATATTGAAATAGTTTTATATCATTTAATCAATTATAAAAGTAAAATTCAACCATTAATTTTAGCTACCTTCATCTGATCTATATTTATCTGATTATTATAAACATCATAAAGCAGCTCAAAAAATTTAAAGAAATTAAGAACTTGATATTTTTTCGGTAAATTAGATTCAAACCTTTTTAGAACTTTATGTTCTTCAAGATATTCCAAGGATCTCCAATAAAAATTAATTTTAGAGTAATCTAATGGGTCAATCTTATACAATTCTCTTATTTTTTTTACAGATATGAGTGAGTTATATTCCGATTTGGTAATAACTCCTATGGCACGTATGGTTTCATCTAAGAATTTTTCAGGTATCTTCATTGATCCCTCTCGATATTTTTTATGAAACCATCGATTATAAATATTGTTCCTTTAAATAGTGATGTATCTCGCACAAACCTGTGGGATTTTGTCTACTTTTATCTTGATCATTAAATTTTTTTCGAAATCAGACTCTGAATTTACCTTTAATGATAATTAACCCAAGTTCTAAAAATAAAGATATTAATTTTTCTTTAAAAAATCTTGATTTACTATTCATTACAACATCGTAAAAAGTGTTAAAAATCATGAAAAAAGAGATATATGAAAAAATTAAGAACGATCTCCCAGAGAAATTAATCAAGGATATCGAAAAGTATGGATTAGAAAATTTTAAGTTCAAAATTTTAGACTCTGCCTCAAACCAGGAAGAATTGGACAGAAAACAGAAAGATTATATAAAAAAATTTAATTCACTTGAGCCACACGGATACAATTTGCCCAATGAATAAAAAACAAATCTTAAACACTCATCCACTTTGATTTAGCGAAAAAATTTATAAATTAGATATGACTAATTAGCCACGACTAAATATAATAAAATAATTTACAAATAGTGAGCCCGGATTGAATTATCAGATGTGAAAATGATGTCAAACTTGAAAAAAGAAATACCTATACCAAAAAGCAATATTGATTTTTATGTTCATGTTGATGACACTCTAATGAAGGAATTAATTGAATTTAGAAATCAGAATAAATTTACTCTGTTATCAAAGAATGGAATTACATCAGAATATATCACTTCTGGTTCGGGAAAAAAGACTCTATTGATATTTCACGGAGCCATGGGCAATGCTGAATCTACCTATAATCGAATTTTACAATTTCAGTCAGAATACAAAATTATTGCGCCTTCAATAAAAGGATTCAAAAATCTGAATCAATTTTTCATCGGGATTGACAATATTCTTGAAGAAGAAAAAGTTGAGACTCTTTATGTTTATGGGGGAAGTTTTGGTGGGATAATAGCACAATCTTATTTTTATCATGCGTTCCACAGAATTGAAAAACTTATTTTAAGTTTTACATTTCCTCCTCTTCCAGAATGGATTTGGTACTTTAAAATAATGATTTTTATCGTACACATCGTTCCCTATTCTCTTTTGTTTAAAATTCTTTCAAGAGAATTATTAAACCTAACTAAAGTTGGTGTAAATCTAACAGAAGAACAAGTTAAATATGTTGAATTTTTTAAATGTTTTTTTACTGAGATATTTAAGACTAAAATAACTAAAAGAGATGCTTTATGTCAATTTAGATTGGCGTCAGATAGTATGAAATTGAATAAGATTTCATTTCAAGATTGGACAGGAAAAGTGTTAGTAGTAACTTCTAACACAGATTCCAATTTTAAATATCACGAAAGATTAAAAAAACAGTACCCTAATGTTTCGGATATAATTTACAAGAATACTGGTCATCTAGGAACGATAATTAAAGAAAATGAATTTATGGCATCATTTAGGGAATTTTTATTATCTAAATAAATTTTACAGAATAAATATGAACAATAGCAATACTCAATGGATAAAAATTTCTTCTTTTACCTTTCCCGCTTTCTTAGATATTTTTTTTATAACTTTTTCATACGATAACACATATCCAGTAAGTAATCCAAATGATTTTAAAGTAGATTTATGAATCTCGGGACTCCAAGCCGCACAACAGTTCTCCACTATAATAGACTGAAAACCATAATCAGCAGCTTCTTGAGCAGTTGCGTACACGCAAAAATTTGTTACTACTCCCGTTATTAACACTGTCTCAATAGCCATATTTCTTAACACATTTTCAAGTCTAGTAGACATAAAAGTTCCACTAGTGTTCTTCTGAATTACAAAATCCCCAACTTTAGGTTTTAATTTATCAATTATCTCTGAACTATGGTGACCTATATAAGGAAATGCGACTTCTCCTACAAGATTCTTGCTAAAACTATTTAAAAACTTATTACTTTTTTTTAAATCACTTCCATCTGGCATAAAACTAGAGTATTTTGTGTAAATTACGGGAATTTCAACTTTATGACAAAAATCTATCAATTTTCGCAAATTTGGAATAACTACATTTTCCACTTCCTCTACAAAATAATCACATATACCGGGGGTAACCTTATTCATTGCCTTATATACAGCATAATCCCTTTGCACTTGATATTTTTGCATATCAACCACAATTAACACTGTTTGCTTCGGTAATATATCACTTATTAGCCGCTGTTTGAATTTATAAAAATCATTAATCTTATCTTCCATAAAATCACATATTCTTTTTCTGACTAATTTGTAAATATTAGTTATATTCTAATTTTTCATCCTAATAATTTAAATCTTATGCCCTTAATGAAAATAAGAATTATTGATATCCATAA
>CAYUTF010000041.1:21698-27049 GCA_964447495.1 uncultured archaeon | reverse complement strand
ATGTCTAAAACAGTGAATCAAGAAGCCATCGAAAATTTAGAGAAATTTCTTGAGGATTTAAATCAAAAAAGGGAAGAAGAACCTTTTAAGTCCGCACTTGAGTTCTTTAGTGATGATTCTGAATTATTTAAAGAAGAGATTTCCTCTCTTGAAAAATTAATTGAAGAAGCACAAAAAAGGTTTGAGCAGAAAATTAATTCATTAGATCCTGCTGAAATAAAAGCTGGTTCGGAAATGAATTTGAATGATTTAATTCAAGAGAAATCTTTAAGAGAATGGGAGAGAATTTCAAGTAAAGCTCTTAATGGAGAAGATATAAAACAGGATTTGGCAAGATTATTAGATTCAGGTAAATTGAATGATTTGCTTAAAACAATGAAATTTTTAAATGAGACCTCTAGTAACGATGAGATAAAGAATGAATTAAAAAATCTAAAAAGTCAACTTCGAGATCAAATTAACAATTTAGAGCAATTGTTTAATGCAGCTAAAACGCTAGGAGAGTTGCCAAATTATAATAAAGAAGATATCCTAAAAAATTCGTTAGAAAACTCTTCATTTGAACATAATTTCAATTTAGCTAATTCGCTAGATCAGTTTTTTGGGACTAATTTAAGAGCAGAGTTATTAGATAAATTTCAAGAACAAAAAATAGATAATAAAATGAATTTATCATTAGAAACACTTACTAAAAGCGCTTATGCAAATAAATCTTGGAATTCATTATTTAATCAAGCACTTCAAAATGCTATAGAAAGTGCTAATAACCAAACTGTTAAATTTGAAGCTTTTAAAAATCTATCCCACCAGATACAACAATTAATGAATAGCTGTGCAAATATGCATTGCAGTCAAAAAATAGCTCAATCTCTTCCCGATTTAACTTCTCAAACGCTGAATGCTTGTAAAAACGCTGATCAGTTACGAGATGCAACAGAATTTTTGAGAAAAATAGGACTTAATCCAAAATCAGAAGATATACAACAAGTTGGTAAAAAACTTGATTTGTCAGATGAAGATATCTATGAATTAATTGAACCAAATTATCAGTTATTGAAAAAAATGATTGATAATAATTCTGCTGATTTTCAAAGGATACAAAACCTTATGCATCAAATTAAAGATCAATTAAATTATGATAGAATGAAAGAGCTTATAGCAAGTGCTTTATCAAATGAGAACAGAGATGCATTAGGTGCATTAGGCCATTTTAATTTAAGTGATTCTCTTAAAGCTGCTCAACAAATTGGGGGTATTGAGGGTGAAGATAAAATGATTGCCTGTTTATCTGCGGGTAGTGGAGAAAATTTACTTAAAGAATGGTTTATCCATCGCAAAGATCTACCTGAAAGATCCAAACAAAAAGTTAAGGAGTTAGCAAAAAACTTATTAATAGAATTAGGAATCTATTATTCTAGAGCTCGATTAGGCTCTGCTACAACAGGACCTATTCCTATTAATATTGTTAGGCCCTACTCCGTTGGAGATGATTTTGAAAATATAGATTTGGAGGAGACTCTTTTTAACTTATTAGAAAAAGGTAAGGAACTTGATCATATTGATTATGATGATTTTTATGTCTACGAGACAGCGAAAGGTTTAAGATCTTGTTGTATTGAGTTAGATATCAGTGGTTCAATGTCGGGCGAAAAACTTGCTTATATGAGTATCTGTGTGACAATGTTGTGCTATGGAATGCGAAAAGATGAATTTGGAATTACTTTCTTTGAATCAGATACTCATGTTTTAAAGAAGTTAGATGAAAAAGTAGATCTAGAGAAATTAGCAGATGAATTACTTTCTGTGAGTGCTCGAGGCGGAACAAGAATGCAAAATGCTCTTGAATGGGCTAATAAGCAGTTTAAAGAACACTCAAGTTCACGAGAAAAGCTTAATATACTGTTTACTGATGCAGAAATATTTGATATTAGAGAATCAATGCATGAATTGAAGATAATGCGGTCCTTAGGTATTGATTTTATATTAATTTGCCCAGAAACGTCGTTTAACTTAAAAGAAGCTAAAAAAATGGTGAAGATCGCAGGAGGACAATTATTAACTATAAAGGATTGGAATGAATTTCCTAAATTAATATCTGATATTATTAAATCACGATTTTGAAATAATAATGCCAAAAAATGTTGTTTATCAAATAATTACTGAAAGATTTGGACAAGATTTATTGAATAAAGCCCAAGATTATCCAAATAATAAATTAACTATTATTTCTTTAAAAGAAAATCCAATTAAAATTAGAAGTACTATTTTAGATGATGAAAGAGAGTTTCATCTCATAATAGATGAAAAAAATAATGAGATTTTTCACGATTGTCCCTCTTTTTTAATCCATAGTAATAAAGAAGATAAAATCTGTATTCATATAATAAAGCTATTGATTACAATAGAAGAAAATCTATCATTAAGAATAATTAACCATCTTGATAAATTTAAATTTACGTCGGAAGATTTTGGTTCTAAGAAAAAGAGTAAAAACTATATAAAATTAGCGAATTTTTGTTTTGAAGCTAGTAATTCTGTAGAAGGGTTAAGCTATCTCAATAAAGCAATAATAAACCAATATGAATGCGAAGATATGATAGAAAGATATCTTCAAACTGCAATAAATAATAATTTATTTGTTGAGTTTTTTGAATTTCTAAAATCAGCTCATGAAAATGAATTAGAAAATCAGGTTTTTAGTTTCAACGATTATATCGAAAAAGGATTTCTATTATTTCTTAATTCAGTTTCGAAATATTCTTTTTACAACCTATTAAGAATTATTGGGTTCATTGATAAAATTTTAGAGACTTATGAAATTAAAAACATTTCATTCCTTTCGAAAATTCTTAATAATCTGAAAAAAATGACAATTTCTAATGATTTCAATGAAAAGTACTTTTCATTCTATTTCATTAAAAAGGAAATTAATAATATTAGTAATTTCACTCCTGAATTCAAAGAACTATTATATTCAAGAGATTATTTATCATTTAAGAATGAATTAGTTAATAGATTTTATAACGAAATTGATAGTTTTTGTTTAATTGATAAATTAAAATTAATGAAACATCAGTTTGAAATATTTGAAATTGAAAAAGTACTCTATTATGGTAAATATAAAAAATATAAGGCAGAAATAAAAGAATTAGGGAGGAAAGTATACTTAAAAAAGTTTTCCTATCTAAAAATTCTTGCTGAAAAGCATAAAGTAATAAAATCAAAGGTAGAGTTTAGAAAAAGAAGAAATACGTATGTTATTAATCATAATGAAGAAAATATACTCAATCCTGCATATTTATATATTATAAAGCATATCGGATTTTTTGGAATAAATAATTCTACTATTAAATCATCAGAAATAGGTTTAAATTTTTTAATTTTTAAAGAGTTGTTTTTAGACGATTTAAATAATTTCCCCGACATATTTTATTATAAAAAACAATTTTGGGGTGAAAATGATAAATATAAGATAAATCCCATAGATGGAGTATCTTTATTAAGTAAACCTACTGATTATAGTTATGAAATTGAGCAATATGTTTCAAAAGTCAAAGATGTTATAATTATCGAATGGGATTTAGCAATTAAACCATTTCAAGGGAGTATAGTAAATGCGTATGGTTCACAAATAATAATTCCTGATCAAAACAACCGTTTATTTCATGATTTAAAACCATTTGATTTATGCTTTTGTCAAAAGAATCCCATCAAGATTGAAGCTAATATCATTAAAATGGTTAATGTAATAAAAAAATGTTCTTTTTCTGAAGCAATAGAGGGCGTTTCAAATGGGATGGATTACCTCGAAGGGTATTATCCTTTATCTCTTGTTACAGCAGTTTTAAAAAAAAGGATTAATCCTTTTAATGCATATGAAGCCGTTTTAAGCAATCCTAATAAAACGTTAATACCAAATTATTCAAAATTTATTAAAGCTTTTCAATCCTTTTTATTTGATTTTATTAAAAAAGAGAAGGATTATGTATTCAATGAGTTGAAAAGTAATCCGAAAGAATATACCAATCAAATATTAACCCTACTTAACCTATCTACAGAATTATTGGGTTTGAAATTACCTTATACTAAATTTATTGAAAATTTAATAAAAGAAGATATTACCAGAAAAGAATTAAAAATGCAAATTTTGGATCAAATTCATCAATATATAAGTAATGATCTCAATAATCCACAATTAGGAACTACTAAAGTATATAACTTAAAAAAAATGCGAAATACACCTTTTATTAAATATTCAAAGAGAATTGTAGAAATAAGGAAAAATGAATTCGAAGAATCGCTAATATTTAAGCATGATAACCAAGATGATAAATGGTACGATTTATCTGAAATAAATAAAACCTATTATGGAAAAAAATTTCTAAAGATTTTGGAGATTAAGACACCTTCAAGAGTCAATAAAGATGAACTAAAAAAATTTGAGAATCTTGCTTTAAAAATAGGAATTCAGTTAAAAATAATAGATTGGAAGAGGTAAATTTCCATCATTTTTCAAATCATATCATTATATATGAATTTCATTTATGAAAAGCGAGATCTTTCATTTAGTATAATAATATGATTTGAAGCTCTAGATTTGAAAATAATAACCTCTTTTTCCAGTATTTTTATATTCTAAATAAAATTCTATAATCACAATCGATTAATATACGAGATTGTAAAATGTCAAGAGATAAATTTCATCATCCCTCTAAAGATATAACTGAAACTAAGGGAACAATTTTAAGAGGTAAAACTATATGTTTATGCTTAACAGGTTCAGTTGCCGTAATTACTGCGCCAATAGTGGCGAGAGAGTTGATGCGATTAGGTGCTGAAGTTATAACAGTAATGTCTAGAGCTGCTACAGAGCTTATTAAACCCTCAATAATGCATTGGGCTACAGGAAACCCAGTTATCACAAACTTGACTGGTGCTGTCGAACATATATTTTTAGCAGGTGATAGGCCAAAAGCAACTGGTAAAGCAGATTTAATTTTAGTATGTCCTGCCACAGCTAACACAATCTCAAAAATTGCTAACGGAATCGATGATACTCCAGTTACAACAGTTGTTTCCACGGCTTTTGGATCTAATATACCTATTGTCGTGGTACCTGCTATGCATGAAAGTATGTTTCATCCAATAATAGAACAAAACATTATCAAATTGAAAAAATATGGTATCGACATCTTGGGACCAAGAATTTCTGAAGGTAAAGCCAAAATTGCCAAAGTTGATGATGTTATTGATAGAGTAATTGATTTAGTAGTTACAAAGAAAGATTTAGAAGGGATGAAAGTATTAATAACAGCAGGACCCACTAGAGAGGCAATTGATACAGTAAGGTT
>CAYUTF010000041.1:11778-21598 GCA_964447495.1 uncultured archaeon | reverse complement strand
GATGAGGTAAAAGAATTACATGTTAATATGAAGTTAACGCCTAAAATTATTGATGCTGCACGAAAGAAAAATTATAAAGTATTTATTATTGCTTTTAAAGCAGAAACAAATGTCTCCAGAACGGAATTAATAAATCGTGCTTATGAAAGACTTTTAAAATCTGATGCAGACTTAATTGTAGCTAATGATATCGGTAGAGATGATATTGGCTTTATGAGTAAGGATAATGAAGTATATATTATTGATAAGCAAAAACATATTACTCATGTAGAAAAAAATACAAAGCGATATATTGCCTCTAAAATTATAGATGTTGCTTTAGAGGCTTACAGAATTAGAAATATTAAGTGATAGATTGTACTATTTTTCATAAATTTTTGATATAGGAAAAAATTTAAATAATACTTCAATTTCTGTTCAAAATGAATGAATAGGAACATTTTCAAAAATTAAAATAACAAATCAACACTAGGTCATAGTTTTAATATATAATACCATAAATTTATAATTATAAATAATGATCGTAGGGTTATTATAAAAGTTAATATAAAAAAGGTAGGTCTTTAAAATTACATCTGAAGAAGATGGTCGAATTGAGCAAGGTACAATAGCTCAATTTATGAGGAAACGGACTCAGTTAGTAGGATTCGAATTCGGTTACTGGAAGCATACAAGTCTCCAGATTTCCTGAACCTGTGTAAGCAATACATAGCCGAATTTTTAGATAATGCACTTGATGCTATCGAGACTTTTCAATGGAATGAACTAAAAAATGAGGATTCTAAGATCGCATTTTCTTTAGATCAAGAATTAACTTTACGCAATTTATCAATAATTCAAGATATCATAGAAGGGGAGCAAAAAAAGCCTTTAAATAATGAAGCGAAAACCGTTTTAATGCAAGAAATGGGTATTAGACCTTCACTCGCTTCAGAAGAGAGCTCAATAATAAGTCAAGATAATGAAAAAGAATCCGGAGAAATAATTGATAAATCTGAATTAGAAGTTGAGGAAGAAGTATTACGTATTATTGAAGATATGAATGAAATCATTAAACCTGTTGAATCTATTATAGATACCGAACCACTGGTCATAATTCGCCTAAGAGAATCAGAAGCACCCAGTTTTTTAACTTCTGAATTATCACAGAAAAATGTAATGAGTTATTCTTTTGAGATTTTTGATAATGGAATAGGAATGGGAAAAGCAGATTTACGTAAGTTTGGCAAATATTTAGCTTCCTCAAAAAGTTTTGAATTAAAGCAAACAAGAGGCAGTCAAGGTTTTGGAGCACCAAGCGCTTTCAGTGACTCACAAAACACTACTGGAAAGCCAATTTTAGCAGTTTCAAAATCTAGTGAAAACATTTATGCTACGGTTTCAGAATTTTTTACGACATCTAAAAATGAAAAGAAATATTTAATACGCCCAACTGAAGTTGACAGTCCTTTCTTGCATGGTACATATATAAAATTGAATTATTTAAATACAAAATATAAAAGAGGCTCAGTAGATACATATATTCGACAGACAGCCTTAATGAATCCCCATATCACTTTAATTTATATTGATCCGTATGGAGAGGAATTAAAATTCGAACGATTAGTATCATCTTTTCCAAGAGAACCTAAATATGCAAAACCCCATCCTTCCTCAACAAATATAGGGGATTTGCAAGATTTAATTACTAAATCTGAAAATTTTACTGTATCTGCTTTTTTACAAGATAATTTTGTGAGAGTTAGTTCTCAAACTGCTAAGAAAATCATAAAGACAGCTCAAAGAGACTTAGAGGATGAACTGAATCTTCTCATTCTCGAGTCAGGGTTTATTACAAAAAATGAAAAAAAAACAGAAGAAGTCCTTTACATATCCTTAGAGAAGCGATTATTTGGGAAGTCTCAAAAACTTAGAGAAAAACTAATATTATATCAAATTCAATCTACTGATTTGTTAGGAAGGTATTGGGATTTGATATCAAGATATAATCAATATAATAACGATTTACAGTCAATTCAAAAGGATATTAAAAAACATAATGATCGCATTGAAAAAGCTGAGACTAAAAAAGATAAAAAAAAGATTGAACAAAATATTGATAAATTATTAGTGGATATAAAAGCAATTAATAAAGAAAAACAAAAAATTAAGATTGATTTAGATAAACTCATCCAAACAAATAAGGATGGTTTAGTTGAATTAAAAAAAGTTATAAATCGAACAGAAATAGAAGAACTGGTAAATGAAGTTCAAATATCTAAATCAAAACCATCTGAAATTACAAATAGACAATTTAATTCTTTATTTCATGCATTTAAATCTATTAAGTATATGACACCCCCTACTGATACAGCAATTCCAGTAGGGGATACCATCTTAGAAAATACCCTCATTAAAGAAATTGGATTAAAGGTTTCAGAAGCAACTGAAGATTTTGAAGACCCTGTCGAAGAAATAATTCAAATATTTAAACAAGTACAAGGCAACGAAAACATACAACACTCCAAACAAGAAATTATAACTTTAAGCTCTCAAATATTAGATAGTATTAATTTCAAAGCAAATATAGATGACCAAGGTAAAGTTAAACAATCAATAGACGAAATTATTGAATCTTCTGCAAGTGCTAATTTGCATTCATACGAAGAAATTTTTGAATATTTTACTGAAAATTATTCTAAAGATGACGATTTCATATCTGCTGAAACAAGACCTCCCACAAGTGGAAAAGGTCTTGCGTATGTCGTTGAAGCGGCTTTAGCATATTGTAATGATCCAAAAAAACTTGAAACTCCAAAGCGTTCAAGTGATGTATTATTTAGATACGTTAACAGAACCCCTAAACTACGAGATAACGCGGATTGCGCTATTACTAAAGCAGTTCAATCTGTTAATTGGAAAAATTATAAGTTAGATGTTTATGACAATAATTTACCTAAAGGGCCAATATTACTATTAGTGAATGTCTCTGGTCCTTATGTGCATTTGATGTTTAAATCACAATCAAAAAATGCTTTAGCTGATGATGAGGAATTAATTAAAGAAATAAAGTACTGTCTTGAGGCAATAGGCCGAAGAATTAGGGTTTATATTAACAGAAAAGCCACATTACGTAAAACAGAGAAAAGAGCAAGTTATATTGAAAGATACATTCCAATATTTGTAGAAAGTATTTATAATATTGCAACCCAAGGAGAAAGTAAATATAAAGATAAGCTCTCAGTTGCGGAACTAGAAAAATTGATGATAAATGCCATTGGCATCAAACCAGTTCCCGTTCCGTCACCTAAGATTGAATCTGAACATCATATAGAGAAATTAAAGCAAAAAGAGGAAGAAATTAAGCCAAAAGATATAGAAATATCTACAGCTAAAAAGGAGATGCTATCACAAAAAACACTTAAAAATTGGACTATAAATGAACTTAAAGAATATTGTAAGGATAAAAATATCGAACTTAGTTCAAATTTAAAGAAAAGTGACATTATTAATATTATTCAAGAATCTTCTTTAGAACAAGCGCCTTCAAAAATAGAAATAAAACAAGATCTTAAGATAACACCACAAGAAGCTCCGATTATTGAATCTGAGCAAGTTTTTCAAAAAACTAATATAAAAGCAGATGTAAAAGTAACTGAAAAGAAGATGACTCAAACTCATTTGCCAATAATAACTACTGAAAGAATTTTAAATGTTATATCAAATGAATGGCAGCCGATTACATCATTAATTTTTAAAATGAAAATAAAAGATATGATGGATGCTCGTTTCTTACAACTTAAATTAAAAGAACTAGAAAGGAAAGGAACCATTATCGTTGAAATTAGAAAAGGAAAAAAGCATTGGAAATTAAATTAGGAGGAACCTCAAATGGCTAAAAAAGAATCTAAAAAAGAATATGATTTACAAGCAGCAAAGCAACTTTTTAATGAATATCAATTAAAAAGAAAACAAATAAAAAAGATTAATCTCCCTCCAGATACGGTTGAAGTAGATGATCTTAACAGAAATGAAACGCTCAATCGTTTATACGAGATCGCAGATAAATTAATCGAAATGATATATGCTAATGGACGTCCGACTTTAGAATTGCCATCAAGAACGGCAGGTAATATTATATGGGATGAAGAAAATGATTTGCTATTATTAGGAAAGCAAATTATTAAAAAACACTTTCATTCTTTAGCAAGTGTCGCAGATATGACAAGGGTGATGAGAGTTGCGGAAGTGGTTCATGAATTACTCATTAAAGATAAACATAGCACCTTAAGGGATGTTTTTTATCAAGACGTTGAGCTTTATGGAGAGCAAAAAAATAGTGATAAATGTATCGAAGATATTGCATCTATGTTATACACTACTAGAAATGCGACCCATATTATTGCTTCAGCAAAAGGTTTATGTGTTGGTCGGCTAAGAGTGAGAGATGAAAATAATATTATTGATTTAGAAAAATTTGGATCAGGAGCGTGGGCAATAACTCCAATGTTAGATAAAGTTGATATTATTGAATCTGATGCCGAATTTATACTTGTAATTGAAAAAGAAGCAGCAATGAGACGTATTTCCGAAGATAAATTCTGGAAAAAATATCCTTCAATAATTATAACTGCTAAAGGTGCTGCTGATATTGCTACACGGATGTTTTTAAAGCGATTAAATAAAGAATTACAATTACCGGTATTTAGTTTAGTAGATAGTGATCCTTATGGCCATTACATTCATAGTGTTTATTTACGTGGGTCTAAACGACTGAGTTATGAATCCCCCTTTTTGGCAACTCCCGATATAAAACTTTTGGGAGTGTTAACAAAAGATTTAGATGCTTACAATATACCTAAAAAAGCACGTTTGGAAATGAAACCAATGGATATAAAAAGAACCAAAGAATTGTTAAAGGAAGATTTTGTTAAGAAAAATAAAAAATGGGAAGAAGATTTGCAACTTGCACTGAAACTGAAAAAGAAAGCTGAAATACAAGCTTTATCTTCGCATGGACTTGAATTTTTATCCGAAGAGTATCTTCCTGAGAAGCTTACTACTGGCGATTGGATATAAATAAGCTTTTTATTTTTATTGATTATTTTCCATCTTTTTCAATACTCATTTTTCGTTTTTTTCTTAAAAAGAGACCACTTTTTCCTTCCTACTCTTCAAAAACTAAAATAATAATATCTCCATTACTCCACTCTAAATTATTAGCTTCAAGGATTGCACGGGGAATGGTCACTGCACTTTTATTGGTTTTTCTCTAATGTAAGCATCTTGTCATGTATTCTTCTACTTCTTTAGATAAAAATAAACTTTTCTTACCATCAACTTCCTTTAAACCCAAGAAAACATGGACTTATATGATCTTCTCATATAACAATCTGCAATTTTTCTTTAAATATAACTGTGATAATTGGGTAGTAAAAGATTTAAAATAATAAATTATGACGCATTATATTGGAGATTCCTATATTGAATCAGATTATGATGATATTATTAATAATTGGTATGAAATTGAGGGTGTAAGAAAAATTGAAGAACTTTCACGACAGCTACGAACATTTTTCAATTTCAAGGCTAAAGTGATAAGATATAGATTTCGATCCAATCTTTCTCTCATCGAAAACGATATAAACACTAAATTTTTTACCCAAAAGCAAAAAATCGAAACTACTTCTCATAAATTTATAACATCGCTAAAAAAGATTAAGAAAAACGGTCAAACTCTTGAGCAAGGGATTCAATCTCTTTATTTTCAAAATTATGAATCACAACTTAAAGAGATTTCAGTTATATCTGAGAAGTTGTCTATACTGCTTCATTATTTTTCAGAGGAAAGAATTTATAATCATCCAAAATTCCTCAAATTTATCACAATATTAGCACAAAATATTTGCTTGGTGAAAAAATACTTGAATGCTCAATTCAGTGAATTTTATGAGGAGCTTGATATGAATTATAACTGCTTAGAAAGAGAGCTGGAATTCTTAATAGAAGAAGTACAAGGAGGAAAGAATATAAAATCAAGAAGACCACTTGAGGAGAGAATGACTACATGACAACTTATATAGATGTATCACGGAAAACCGTAGGAGAGGATCGTATAGCAATCTGCCCAAACTTTGGATGTGAATTCATGACACGTGTTAAACCACTTAAATTTGGGTTTTTAAGTTTTGGTAAACATCCTAAATGCAAGAAACATCACCTCCCCTTAGTCTATATTGATGAGAGAATCGGAGATTTTGTGGACTCTGCTTTAGCATGTTTTTTTGATAAAGCAGGACTTCCCCCAAATGAATTACTAGTGAGTATAAAATTAAATTTCTCGAATGAATTAGAAACGTTTGTAAAAGGATGGGTTTATAGTATTACGGTTGGAAGAGGTGCGCCCATAGTTTCGCGTTATATGGATACGATTTCTAATGCATATCTCAAACAATTAACCAAGAAACAGTTGAAAGCGTTAAAAAGAGAAAATGAATTTAAACCAAGTAAAGTATTTAATGCAATTAAGAATGGATTGAATGAAATAATAAGACAATATACTCGTATCCTCAAACATCTTCGGGTTCATTTCGAGATCTTTTCTGAACAAGAATGTCTTAAATCACTTTCCAAAAAACTTCGAAATTATTTGAATGAGTGGCAGAAGAATGTCTTAAAGAATATGGAGATAATAAATTCATCAGAAAATAAGCGTGAGATAACTTTAAAAGAAATCAAACAAAATTATGATCAAATCCTAAACGTTGGCACATGTCGATGCCTAATCGGATTAAATCTTGAAAGTAAGGAAATCAAGAAAGCAAAGGTAACTGCGTTCGACAGGTTTTCTGCTTATCATGAATTTTATTTGGAAGGATTAACTGTGAAATTTACAAAATCTGACATTATAAACCTGCTGAAAACCAAAAGTAATAATCAAAAACGTGTTCATGAAAAACTTGAGCTACTAGAACATAATGAAGAAAACGGGGAGTTTTTTAATATTGATACAGAGGAAATAGTAAAGGATAACTTAAGAGACCAAGATCTTGAACATTCCAAAGATCTTGGAAAAAATAACATGGTAGAGCTAGAAAATCGATTATATCTCTCAAAAGAAATTGAAAGAGATATTGGAGATTCAATATGGGCTCTATCAAAAACTAAAGATATTATTATTAATTCAGTAATTAAAGAGAATTTAGACTTGAATGATGAACTAAACTATGCTTTATTTAAAATGATTACTGGTTTAATGCAGGAATTCGAAGAAATCCGTCCTTTCCCCTTACATAGAATTGGTATAATTGATTCTAAAGGAAGAAAATTCATCTCATTTCAAGATCCAGATTTTCAAGGATTTAAAAAAATGTTTTTTGAAGGAAAACCATTATTTGCTGGAATAATTTATTCTATTGAATGTATTTTTCCTAGGGTTGACAATAATATATACGTCGGTTTAACAATAAAAGATGCAGATAAAAGATTTGAGGAGCATGTTTTAAATAGTATGAGAAGTTATCTTCTAACAAATGGAGATATGGAGCAACCGGGATATGGGAAATTACAAAATATGATAATTCAATCATTACTTTCTAAATTTGATATTGAAAATATCTATAATCAAATTAAACTTTATTCGAATACGTATCGATTTGAAAAACGGAGAATATTTCTATCCGAAATAATTAATTATCTCAAAAAAAGTTTTAAAATTAATATTCTTGAATTTCATTATGGCGTTGATTTATTGGATGAGAGAGAGAAATATTATATAGAAAATTATCCTTATAAGGGTAAGATAATTAATACTGTCAAAAATGGACTTAATATGAATGTGGGCAGTGGCGGTCCAGGTAAATCTCTTCCAATTTATGATATTGCGATATTAATCGCTTTAGGGCAATCCATAAAAAAAATAATACATATTCTTAAAAGAAAATATAATTTAGAAAAGATTACGCGGAATGTTTTAGTAGCAAGGATTGATAATTATTTTGGTGGGTGGTATCAAGCTCAAGAAAGCTTTTTAAAACCAATAATTGAGGCATTAGTTAAAGAGGGACTCGATAGAAATGCAATATATTTGCATTTTAAGGATTTAGAGGTTGGATCTGGTTGGTTTCGAGATTGGAGTGTGGGAGACATAACTTTAGAATATGATATTCAAAAATTTAAAAAATCTACTAATTTAGACATTGAACAATATCCTGAATTATTGGACAAGCATATTAATCAACTAGAAAGATATTATTGTGGAATTTCAGAAAAACAATGGTTATTATATATTCGTAATGGTATCCCTATCAGATCATGGAGACCTGATCAAACATCAATTTCTTCCTTAACTAAAATAGGCGAAAGAAAAATAAACACAATTCTAAATATACTCTTTAGGAAATTTAGAGTATCAAATAAACATGAGCTTAGATACCTACTTCAAAAAATAAACATAATTAAAGCACTTAAAAGGGGATACATCTCATTATTCACTAAAGAAGAACCATTTAAAAAGATTAAAATTGGACTTAAAAAAGAAAATTTCTACTACGTATTATGTAAAGATGTTTTTAACTTATCAATAGGAAAGTTTGACAAAATAAATGAGTGTAGAAAGCATTTCGAAGAAAATTTATTTAAGGGAAAAAGTGTAGGTGATATTTTTGAAGAATATTATTTAAAATCATAATCAAAAACACTTAAATAAAAATTCAACTTATTTATTGGATGAGAATATAAATTAATTTATATATTTCTAATCAGGAAATGAGGTGGTAGAGATGAGAGTATTCCAAAAAAGAGATGGAAGCATCGTTCAAATAATTGACAAAGAAAAAATGGAAGATTGGCCTATTGAATTACCATTAATTTTTATCGAATATATTAGAAATAATCAACTCAAATCTTATGATGATAATAAATTAAGAAAGGAAGTGGAAAGCTATCTTGATGAGATTTTAAATGATATAGCTATCCCTCGTTTAATTAATGTTCTTGATGGTGATAATCAAGATCAAATACTTGAGGCTTTAACTCGATTAGAAGAACTCTCAAAAAAAAATATTGAACAAATGGAACCAATTAAACCATATTTAAGTAAATTAGAAAGTATAAGGAATAAGGATATAGAAAAATTATTATCAGTCATTTCAGATAGATTTGTAAAAGAGGAAAATAGAAAGCTAATAGCGGAAAAAAGAAAATTAATGCAACTAAAGGAAAAGGAATTTTTAGATGGGAAGATTTCTGGAGAAGATTATGCTAAAATTAGGAAAGAGTATTTATTATTAAGAGGTTAACCTTTTTTTATGATGTGGGAAGAAAGTGAAGAAGATTTCAAAAAATTTATTATAGAAAATAAAGTAATTGGGTTTTTTGAAAAACCAATCAAACTAAAATCTGGGAGATATTCATATTTTTACGTAAATTGGAGAACGATCGCAGAAGATGTTTATTTATTTGATAAATTAACTGATTATTTAATTTCATATGTTAAAAATTTAAAATTAGAACCCGATTGTTTTTATGGCGTTCCAGAAGGGGCAACAAAATTAGGAATAATAACTCAATTTAAATGGGCAAAAAACCATGATAAATATAAACCTGGGGTTTTTCCCTTATCAATGGGAAGAGGGAAGCCAAAAGAACATGGAGATCCAAAAGACAGATTTTTTCTTGGATTTCCTAGAGGTAATATAGTAGTTCTCGAAGATGTTAGCACAACTGGCCAATCATTAATTAAATGCGTTCAAGAGTTAAGAAACAATGGTATTAATATCTTGGCGATAATTGCTTTAACTAACAGGGAAGAGATTCGAGAGGATGGATCATATTTTGAAGA
>CAYUTF010000041.1:0-11678 GCA_964447495.1 uncultured archaeon | reverse complement strand
TAATTGCTTTAACTAACAGGGAAGAGATTCGAGAGGATGGATCATATTTTGAAGATATTTTAATGGAAATGGGATTAAAATATCATTCAATGAGTAGTATAACCGAAATCTTAAATCTTTTAAACCCACAACCAGAAATTGCCCATCAAATTGAAAATTACTACAAAAAATACGGAATTAGAGAAATAAACTTAAGCAAATCTAAATAATAAATTCATTTTGATATATATTATTAAATAGAAATTAGGTATTTAAAAAAAAACTTCTCCAAACTTTAATTATACTGAACATATGATTATATAATTTTTTCTCTGAATTAGTTAACTTTTCCTCATCATTTAAAGATAATTCTGCTTTTGCTAATCTTAATAATTTTAGTAATCTACTATCCACAATGTTTGCATTATATGAATTATAGCGATCTAATTCAACTTTAGGTCTTACCTTTTCCTCGACTTCTCTTTCCATAAATTTTCTGAACTCTTTAATCTTGTTTAAAAAATATTTATTGTCCCTTCGCATTAGTGTTTGATCATCACGTTCATTAATCGCATACCGTTGAACATCAACATTATCACATTTTTCGCCCCCTGATACTTTTAAAACATTACTATTAATAAAAGGTACCGCTATAAAATATTTTAATTTATATTGCTTTCCCTTTTCAAAAGGTCCAACATTTTCTCCCAATACTGACACTCCTGGATAATCATTGACACATTCTGTTATGACATTTTGATTTTTAAAAATGAAATTTAATCTTAATAAATAGTCTCTGAAATTTTCTTCTAGTCTTTCCAAATTCAAACTCACCATATTTAATAAATTAAATTACATTTATATACTAAAACTATGTATTATTACCGAAATAAAAATATATTAATTACTTAACATAAAATAATTCTCTGTGAAACAATTGTTAGTCGAATTGATTCTTTTTGTATTATTTATAATTTTCTCTGCTTTTGGGTTTTTTATAATAAATAAACAAGTTAGTTTGGTTAAAAAAGGAGAATTCAACATCAAAGATAGAATTATCTCAATTTTATATGGTATTATTTTTAGTTTATCCATTATGGTAGTTGTAGCGATGGCAGTTATTTTTACGATTGAGACCCCCGAATTTTGGACAAACCCATCTATAGAGCCTCCAGAAATCCATCCTATAGCCTTACTCCTCCCATTTATCATATGTATGCTCTATCTCTCATTTTATCCTTTAGTGGATTTCCTTTTTATTGCTATTAGAGGAAGAGAAAGTGAAGGATTAACTATATTTCATAAATTCCTAAGCAAAAAAATTATTAATATCTCTAAAAACAAATTCGTTTCAATTTTAATGGCAATTATACTTTACCTGATATTTTTAATCCCCCCTTTTTTAATTTCCTTTCTTAACATTCCCTTTATGGTAATATGGATTTCATGGATCCTTGTTTATCCAATTACGATTTTAACATTCTTTGGATCAAAAGGATATATTGCGGGGATTTCCAACGTATATTATCACATCCCCGAAATTAAACGCTATTCTTTTCTAAATTTTGAAGATAGCAAGAGAGGAATTAAGCAGTTTCTCTCTAATCCTAGTCCATATATAATTTTCGGTATGATGTTATTTGTATTTGTTTGGGCTTGGATTTCTTTATTTCAGACTATTGGATTATTTTTCACTGGGTCTCTGGCTATATCCACTATGACTTCTGTATTTGTCTTTGTCACTCTGTTCTTTGGAGTCATTGGATATTTTACTCGGTTCTGGGGCAGAAAAATAAAATATAGAGGGATAGATATTTACTTTTCAGCTTATTTAATGGCATCGATTGGGATTAATGTCCTTGTGAACTTCTTAATTGTAAACTCAGATAAGTTAGTTGAAGTTTTTAATTTTTGGACGTTCACAAATCAAATTATTCCTAACTATCGCATATTATCTTGGGCTGCTGTTATTGAAGAAATAACCATGTTAATTTTTACAATCTATTTCTTTGTATCAAGAAAAAGTGATTTTATACAAAATCTAAAAGTTTCAAAAATAACTCAATGTGGTCAAACTTTTGATCCAATCCCCCTCTTTAACTTTGTTAAGAATAAGAATTCTAAAATAAGTGAATTTGCTGAAAAAACTCTAGTTTTAATGTTTGAAAGAATTGCTATTCGCTCTGAAATAAATCTTGATAATTGGAAATACAAAAATATACTATTAGATGGATTATCAGACCCAAATCAAACTATGAGAAAAGTGTGTTTTCATATTTTAAATAAATTATCTCAAGATTCCCCCAATTTAATCTTACCATGGTTATTAGAAGCATTAGAATCTCCTAATTATGTAAAAAGTCTACAGATCTCTAAGATTTTATTAAACTTAAATAACGAAATATTAAATAAAATTCCGAGAGAAAAAATTTTTAATTTAATTAAAGATTCAGAATGGAGATTTAAATTTACTGGACTAAAATATCTATTAAAAATAAAACTTCTAAAGAAAGAATTGATCCAACCAGATGAAATTCTTAATTTAATAGATGATCCGGACAATCAAATTCAAGTGGAAATCCTAAGTACTTTATATGATACTCCATATGAATTTCCAAAAGATATCTTATTCAAGAAAATTAATCACCCAAATATGCAAATAAGAGCTCAAGCAATTAATAATCTGGCTAGTATTAATACAAAAAGTATTGATTCTAATCTGATACAACAGTTAATTCCTTTTATGAAAGATCCATCTAGTTCAGTAAGAGCTTCAATTTTTAATATATTTTCTAATATAGACAATTTTAAGAAGTATTCCATAAATGCTATGCCTTTTATTGATGCTTTAAATGATAAAGATAAATCGGTAAGAGATGCATCAATTTTAGTTCTTAAGAAATACTTTGATGAGAATCCAAAAGATTTAAATCTTGATATTATCATAAACAAAATAGACAAGAACAATCCTGAAATCACTGAGAGTATATTAACCTTACTTGGTGCATTGTGGGAAAGAAATGCTGAAAAAATACTCTCAATATTTTTAACTTTCATTAAATTTGAGAACAGAGAAGTAAGAGAAACAGTCTCAAACTTATTAATTGAAAAATATGATGAATCTCCAAATTTAGTTTTTGAAAATTTAATAATGATTCAAGATGATTCAAAATTTATCTCAAAAGGGATTATCTCTAAAACCATTATAAAGATAGCTAAAAAACATCCTGATGAGATTTATACACGATTAATTAATTCATTAAATGCTGAAAACGTTACTATTAAGTTAAATAGTTTAAATTCTCTTGATGGCATGATTGATATTACTAAAACTGAAATAAATATAAATTTGCTTTTAAATGCGTTTCAAAATGAAAGTAATAATGAAGTAAAGAAATATATATTACAGTTATTGTCTAAAATTGCTAAGATATCTCCAAATTCATTCATAGCAGTAATTGATAACCTTATAGATATCATGGGTAAACAAGAGTCATTTCTCAAAATTACTTTGATAAAAATTATAATGATCATAACTGAGAAAACCCCTGATGTAATTCCATTAAATCCTTTTTTAGAAATGCTTTCTGATAATGATCCATTTATTAGAGAAACGACGGTTAAAATAATGGGATATATTGGTTATAAATCTCCTTCTGATGTATGTAGTGTTTTAATCAATAAAACATTAAATGACGAAGAATGGAATGTAAGAGAAGCAAGCATATTAAGTATCGGAAAGATTATAAATTTGATTGATAATAAACAACAAATTATAAAAAAACTTGTTAACTTACTTGATGATAAAAACAGTTGGGTTCGGCGTTCATCTATGAATCTTTTGTCTTCATTAAAAGACCTAAAATCTTCAGAAATCCCTATTGAAAAATTATTAAATAATATCACGAACAAGGATCCTATAGTGAGAGAACGATCAGCTAGTTTATTAGAAATCTATGGTTTTGACGATATAATTAAGTTATTTGATTATATTATTAAACTTCTTGGAGATATTTCTGAAGAAGTAAGAAGATCTACCGTAAATGTCATGGTAAAAATCATTAAGAAAATAGGACTTACTAAAATTCTTTCAAAATTGTTAAAAAATCTTAGTGATGAGACATCAATAGAAACTCAGCAATCAATTGCTCTAATTTTTGGGAGAACAGTAAAATATGAAGATGAAGAAATTAAAAAAAGAGTAATCTCCCTATTAAAAGTAAGATGTGAGATGTCACAAGACCCAATCATCTGTGAGACATTAACAAAATTGAAAGAAAGTTGAATTTATAACTCACTTTGCTAAAAACCAAAAATAAATATTACTAAATTTAACCAGTCTTATTATTTTTTTCCAATAAATATTATTTACAGTTTAATAAGCTTAAATCGTTAATATAACGAATTAAAAAATCATAAAAAATAATTGTGGTATATAACTTTAATTTAAAAGGTGAAACTATTTGGCAACTCCTGCTTCTAGTTCTAGTGTACCGATTCATAAAACTCAAAGATTTGAAGATTTTTATCGCCTATTTGAAGATAAACCGGGGGTTTATAAATATCAAGAGCAAATTAATGATATCATTTCTAAAAGTAGCAATACTTTAGTAATTTTTTACGAGGATCTTCTTGCATTTGATTCACAATTAGCTGAGATGTTGAGAAGAGATCCTGAAACCTTAATTGAAGAAGCAATTAACGCGTTCAAGAACACTTTAAAATTTCAAGGATCTAAAGCCATCGATCAAGATTTTTTTGTTAGGATCTCCACAAAAGATGAAAAAAGCCCATTAACTATTCCATTAAGAGGATTAAGAGCAAAACATATAGATACTCTGGTAGCTTATAAAGGAATTTTAATCAGAATTTCTACTATAAGACCTAAATTAATTGATGCAACTTTTGAGTGTTTGGTTTGTAAAACTCAATTTAATGTAACTCAGCTTACTTCAAGAATTAAGTGGCCTAAATTTTGCATTAAAAAAAGTTGCAAAGCAAAAGCACAATCAGATTTTCGTTTAATATCGAAAAATTCAACATTTATAGATTGGCAAAGTGTGACTATTCAAGAAATTCCAGAAGATTTACCTGCTGGTAGAATTCCTAGATCTATACAATCAATTTTAAAACATGATTTGGTAGATACGGTAAAACCTGGAGATAGGGTTAAAGTTGTAGGAACATATAAATCTGTATTGGCTCAATCGACAAAAAGCATCAATAGTACCCTGTTTAAAACTTATATAGATGTAAATTTAATTGATCCTGAAGATAAAACTGATGATTTAACAGATTTATCTAAAGAAGATAAAAAAGAAATTGAAAAATTATCAAAAGAACCAATGGTTCAAAAAAAAATTGCAAGATCGATTGCTCCTACAATTTATGGTCAAGAAGATTTGAAAATGGCTTGTGCTTTAAGTTTATTTGCTGGAACAAGGAAGAGAAAACCCGATGGGGGTATTAAAAGAGGTGATATTCATGTATTATTTGTGGGAGACCCCGGAACTGGGAAATCAGAAATATTAAAAAGTGCCATAGATATATCCCCACGGGGGATATATACATCTGGAAAGGGTTCTACAGCGGTGGGTTTAACAGCAGCAGTAATCAAAGATTCAGACACAGGTCAAATGAATCTTGAAGCGGGAGCTGTTGTGCTAGCCAATGGTGGTATTGCCGCGATTGATGAGTTTGACAAAATGGATCCCCAAGATAGATCTGCTCTTCATGAAGCGATGGAACAACAATCTTACCACTATAATACTGAAATTCTTACTACAGAAGGAAAAAGAGTTATTATAGGAGATTTCATTGATAATTTAATGGAAAAACATAAAGAGCGTGTTATTAATGGTATAGACTGTCAAATTTTGCAATATGATAGTCTAAGTCTTTACACCACTGATTTTAATAGAATATTTAAGACTAAAGTAAATCGAGTTAGTCGTCATAAAGCTCCCGATATATTTTATGAACTTACATTTACAAATGGACGACGCGTTAGAATTACACCAGAACACCCAGTATATGTTTATCGTGATGGTCAATTATTCTGTATTAAAGCATGCGATTGTACTGAGGATGATTTTATCCCAATACCAAATTATATACCTAATTCTTGTCAAACAATCCCACTTTGCGAGTTTGAATACTCAAGTCACTCACTTGCTAAGGAAATACATACCCCAAAACAGTTAGATACCAATATAGCAAGAATTCTAGGTTATATAGTTACGGAAGGACATAGTTATAATGGTTCTGGAGCAGAAATAGGTTTTTCTAACATGGATAATACTATAATTAGAGAATTTCGTAATTTGATGAGAGATTCTTTCAATCTTGAACCAAGTATAAACATCCGAGAAGATGGCTTATTTACTCTAAGATATATCTCAATAAATTTATATCATTGGATGCTGGAAAATTTTTCAGAAGTAATGAGAATCTCAAAAGAGAAGAGAATCCCTTCTAAAATTTTAGCAGCTAGTGTTGAAATTGCAAGAGCATTCTTAATTAGCGCTTTTAAAGGTGATGGAAGTGTTGAGTCAACGGCAATGTGTTATCGAACTGCTTCTAAAGGTTTAAGTGAGGATTATCAAGATTTATTATTGAAGTTAGGAATTCATTCCCGGATTGTTTATGATAAATATAATGATTCATTCAAAGTATACATCCGTGGACATTCTTTAATTAAATTGTTTAATGAAATAATCAAAATAAATGACAAACGTTATGAAAAAGTAAAAAACTTAATTAAACCTAATAAAATAAAAATATATCATCATGATATTTTCCCAAATTCTGTAATAGAATCTATTATAAAACTTAAACATGATTTAGCAATAGTACATAATGGTTATTATTACAGACACTTAAAGAAAAATCATGGTATTACTAGAAATGTATTTACTAATGATTTAAATCTAATTAAAGGAAAATTTCGTAGAATTATTGATGCAATTAAAGAATTTCAGAATATTAAGAAATTTAGAAATATAACTGGATTTTCTCAATATGACATTGCTCAAATATGTAGTTTAACACGAGGTAATATAGATTATTATGAAAGAAATGGATATAATTCAAAAAGAAGAGAAATTATTCGAAAGAAGATTATCAAATCATTAAAGAATCATTGCGAAGAAATTAAATATAAAATCGATAAATTACATTCTTTATTAAATTCTGAAATAAATTGGGACAGAATAAAGAAAATTGAACTAATAAATAACGTAGATAGTAAATATACACCTTGGGTTTATGATATAACCGTAGAACCAAATCATACTTTTATTAGTCAAGGAGTAATTCTTCATAACACCGTAAGTATTGCAAAAGCAGGAATAGTGGCTACTTTAAAAGCTCAAACAGCAATTATTGCGGCAGCAAACCCCCGTTCTGGGAGATATGATAGATATAAAACTCCAACACAAAATATACATCTACCCCCTTCGCTTTTATCTAGATTTGATCTGATCTTTGTTGTTATTGATAAACCTGATCCAACAAATGATGCTCAAATGGCAGAATTTATACTGCAAAATTCAATGTTAGGAAAAGACTCTCAAAATAATGACAAAACAGATATTTCGGCACCAATTAATAGCGCTTTGCTAAAAAAATATATTAAACATGCTCGGAGAACCTGTGATCCGTTATTGACTGATGAAGCAAAGGATAGAATCAAAGATTATTACTTAAATTTAAGAGGGGATTATGATAGTGAGGATGCAATTGTATCCATCTTAGCTAGAAATTTAGATGCTCTCGTTAGATTAAGTGAAGCTTATGCAAAGATGGCACTGAGAAATAAAGTACTGAGAGAGGATGTAGATGAAATAATAAAATTATTTAAAAGGTACCTAAAAGATACGGGGTACGATGAAACAACAGGAAAAATCGATATGGATAGAATTTTAGTAGGCCAATCAAGAAGTTCTATTAGTAAACTTGATAAATTGTTGAATAGATTAAAAGAAATTTTCGAAGAAAATAATTGGAAAGCATTAGAAAAGAGAAATGTCATAGAAATTCTTGAATTAGAAGAAGAATTAGATGAGAAATGGATTAAAGATGCCTTAGAAGAACTTGTCAAAGAAGGTACACTTTACGAACCGAAAAATAATTTTATTCGATTTACAAATAAAGAAGAATAATAGAAGTTACATTTTTTTTTAAAATTCATTCTGTATATTTATTTTAATATATTATCTTGATTAAAATTTTGCAAGAGCAGATAATCTCTTAAAAAAATCTAAAAAAGACATAAATCGTTATAATAAAAAATAAAAATTCATTAATCACAATTATAACATCTCAAGAGATTGATCTAGATTAATAGTGTAATTGAAAACCTAAAAGAAGCAATTATTGGTGAAAACACAGCAAAATGTAAATATGAGTTATTTTCAAAGTTAGCTCTTAAAGAAAACCATTTTATGATTGCAAAATTATTTAAAGCTGTATCTTTAGCTGAAGCAGTTCACATTAAAAACCACCTTCAAGCTTTAGAAAAAATTACAAATGAATCATTCAAAATTGATGATATTGTTAGCTCTAATGATTCTGAATTATTAAATAGTGTCAATACTACTAGAAATAATTTAATTCAAGCTATTTCCGGGGAAACTTATGAATTTAAAAAAATGTATAAGGGATATATTAAAAATGCTAGACAAGAAGACATTTACCTTGCTGAATTTAGTTTTAATTTAGCAAGAAAAGCAGAAAAAGTACATTGTACGCTGTTTACAAAATATTTAAAACTTCTTGAAAGTGGAAGAGATGTAAGTGATATTGGTGTTTATCTTTGTAAAATCTGTGGAAATGTTGAATTAAGTCAGCTTCCTTTAATTTGTCCTAATTGTGGACATGATCAACAATTTTTTGATGAAATCAAGTTATAAGTAGATACGATTTTATTAAGGTATAAAAGGATACTTTTTTTTTACGAAATCAACTGTTCTAATGACAATCCAATTAGGTAAGAAATACAAAAAGCAATAATACCAATAATTAACATTTCAAGAGCCCCCTTAATCTTCCTCTCACCCGTGATTTTGGTTTTTAAAGCTCCTACTATAAAGAGCGAACTAAACGATACAACTGATGAAAATACCAAAGAAATAAATCCTATACTTAAAAAGTATGGAATTTGAGGGATTAGAGAACCAATAACAAAGGCTATAAATGTTAATAAAGCCCCTATTAAGGGTGATTCGGGTTCATCCAATCCCAGTTCGCTTTTTACTAAAAAATTAAGCCAAGTCTCCTTTTTATTTGTAATAGAGTCCACACAGGCATCTAATGTATTACCCTCTAATCCCATCTTTTCAAAATAATTTTTTACTTCTTGTTTCTCTTCTTCTGGAAATAATTCAATTTCCGCTTTCTCTTTTTTAATTTCATTTTTAATATATTTATATTCTGATTTTGATGAGATATATTCTCCAAGTCCCATACTTACCGCACCTGATACCATAGCAGCTATGCCTGTCAAAATAATAATATTAGTACCTACGCCCCCAGCAAAAGATGCCGCAGCAACTCCCACTAATAATGTGAAAGTTGATATTAAGCCATCATTAAGTCCAAGTATTATACTTCGAATTTTTCCGCCTCCAACAATATGTTCCTCATTTCGTTCCATCATTATTATCACGTTTTAAAGGTACTCTAGATTAGTTTAGATATTGAAAAAAGGGAATTAAAATTATATATATTTTATTCTTAGAATTTTAGGTCCTCGAGTTTTAACTTTTTTAGTAATTTTTGATTAGGTTTACCATTTATTGGATTCCAATTTCTATATCCATAATAGTATTTTCTTAATTTCTTAAAATTTGGACTCATTGCTTTTATTGGGCCCTCATTTAAAGGTTCCAAAAGAATCTTAGGAACAAAATCATTTTCTGATGTCAACCCCATTTTTAAATTAAATAATCTCTTCATATTAAAAATTCTCTCACCGAAAATTTGTAAAAGAGTCATGTCAAAATTAGCACCAGTTAAATGTGTAATAAGATCACATATGTAAGAAGGTGGTGGATTAGAGAAATAACAATTAATTAAACTTGAATAAATTGACCTATAATCTTGTATTTTCACGATATTTTTTGCCATTATTTTATTATTTGAATTCATTTTTATTTTTTTTATGCCAAGACTAGAAAAATCTATCTGATTGTCTTTTCGTAGTACCTTAAAGCCATCAGCCGTAGTATGACAAGGCCCTCTTGGGCTAAATCCATAAGTTAAAGCCATACCATAACAAAATCGCATATCATGATATGGAACTTCTAAATTATTGATTGTAGCAATATCATCTCTTGAAATATTGAATTTTTTTCCCACTTTATTTGAGCCTTCAGCTAGTATTTTCCCTATTCCTTCTTTCTTAGCGATTTTTGTAATTAATTTTAGCATTGAATCACTATTCCCCCAATCAAGTCTAAGATCATCAACCTCACCAATATTTATCAATGCCTTATTGAATAAGTCATAAATGAAAGCTATGACTCCACTAGTACTAATCGTGTCAAGACCATAATCATTACACATATCATTCGCAATTGCAATTGATTCAAGATCATTGTTTAGTATCATTGAACCAAATCCTGCGATTGTTTCATATTCTGGACCCTCACATTCAAGGATTTTATGGTATTGATTGTTAATTTTTATAATTCTACCACAACCTATCACACAACCAAAACAAGGGTTATTTTTTACTAAAAAATTCTCTCTTAGTTTTTCTCCTGAAATATCATCAATTTTATTCCATCGCCCCTTTGACCAATATTTAATTGGAAGATCTCCTATTGTATAAGCTCCTAAAACTCCTGCACTTGTTCCATAATGCCTTAAAACTTTGGTGGAATCTGAATTTATTAAATATTTGATTAGATGCTTGACTGAAGATTTAAATTTATTTGGATTAGCAACAATAGGTTTGAATGAAGTACCTTGAACTAATACTGCTTTTAGATTTTTTGACCCCATCACAGCACCCATACCAGTTCTTCCTGCCGATCTTCCTTCTGCATTAATATTAGCGAATTTTACTTGATTTTCTCCCGCTTGTCCGATACAAAGGATTTTTGAATTTTTAAATTCTATATTATCTTTTAGTAAATTCCTTGTTTTATTGATCCCCTTTCCCCATAAATCTTCCGCTTCAAAAAATTCAACATTGTTATCTCTAATACTGATGATTATTGGATCTTTTGATTGACCCTTAATAATAATACCATCATAACCCGCTCTCTTTAATTCTGGACCAAATGTTCCTCCGCAGTTAGACTCGCCCCATAAACCTGTGTATGGTGATTTAGCGCATATAACAAATCTACTAAATAAAGGTGCATTAGTTAAAGTGAACGGGCCATTCATAATGAATAAGATATTTTCAGCAGATAAAGGATCAGTCTCTCTTTCTATATTGTCGAATAAATATCTACAAGCATAACCAGCTCCGCCAAAAAATTGGTTTGCATACTTATTATTAAGCTTTTCTTTTGAAGATATCCGCTTATTAAGGTTTATATTAAGGAGTTTACCAGAAAAACCATAATTGATATCCCCAAATAATTGATTCATTCTAATTCAAGCTGTCTTATTAGAATTTTATCCTTAATTACCTAATTAAGTGATTATTGAGTAAAAATTTAATTAATCCAAAAAGTTTTATTATT
>CAYUTF010000040.1:0-27475 GCA_964447495.1 uncultured archaeon | reverse complement strand
TATAATGAAACTAAAAAAATATAATAAAATTATTCAATAATTCCTTATTAAATAGGATTAAAAATAATTTAATTTTTAGTATAGGATTTTGTTAAAAAAGCTATTCTGTGGGATTTTAGGAGCCACTGGGATTGTAGGCCAGAATTATATCAAACTCCTAAAAAACCATCCATGGTTTGAAATTGTTCATGTTGCGGCATCTTCGAAATCCGAAGGGAAGAAATACTCTGAAGCGGTTAGAAATAGATGGCAAATGAACATTGATATTCCAGAGAATGTTAAAAATCTAACTGTGAGAAATGTCTATGATTTCGATTCAATTAATAAGGATTTAGATTTTGTGTTTTCAGCGATTTCATTACCGAATAAAGAAGAAGTTAAATCGTTAGAATTTCAGTATGCTAAAAGGGGCATTCCTGTAATTAGTAATAATTCAGCAAATAGATGGACACCAGATGTCCCAATGATCATACCTGAAATTAATTACGACCATATTAAAATGATCCATATTCAACAAAAGAGGAGGAATTTTTCTCATGGTTTTGTTGTGGTTAAACCAAATTGTTCTATTCAAAGTTACATGGTTCCTATCCATGCTCTAGAACAAGCGGGATTCTTAATTGAGAATGTGATAGTAACAACACTACAGGCTGTCTCAGGAGCAGGATATCCGGGAGTGCCTGCATTAGACATTATTGATAATATTGTTCCATTTATAGGTGGGGAAGAAGAAAAATCAGAAAAGGAACCTTTAAAGATATTTGGCAAAATCACAGAAGATGGGATTATTAATAGAGATTCAATTAAATTTGGAGCTACATGCATTCGTGTGCCAGTTACTGATGGCCATACTGCTTCAGTCAATTTTAAATTTAAAGATACTGCGCCTGATGTAGGAGAAATTATTGATATCTGGAGAAATTTTAAATCACTTCCTCAAAAATTAAATCTCCCTTTCGCGCCTGTGCATCCAATCATTTATTTAGATAACCTCGACAGACCCCAACCAAAAAAAGATAGAGATAATGATAAAGGAATGGCTGTAACCATAGGACGCTTAAGAAAAGATTCTGTATTAGATTATAAGTTCGTGGCGTTAAGCCATAACACAGTTAGAGGCGCTGCGGGAGGAGCCATATTGAATGCGGAGTTACTTAAAGCAGAAGGTTTTTTTACGAAAAACTAGGTCAAAATTCATACTTATCAATGAGAACATTTAATAGAAGCTTAATCAATGAGAAACTGTTCTTTTTCTTGATAAGTTGAAATGGAGGGAGTTCTGGATAAATTTCAAGATATTTTGATTGCTTGAGCATCCTCATAAGGGAATATAGTGTAAAGATATTTAACTTATTAAGCCTAAATACGAATGTCTCAAATATCTTTTCAATAATCTTTATATCAATTTTGACGATCAATACGTTAAATCCATATTTAATATTAATATTATTCCAAGCAGAACTAAGCGTGCTTATGTTTTCTGTAACAATTATTTCTTTTTGTTGAATAGATTTAATTTCTATCAAGGAGCTGTCTTGAAATCCTAACATCATTATACTCAGAGGTTTTTCTTTATCTGCTATAATTAAAGTTATTCTATAATTTAATCCTAAATACGTATCAACCATATTAGAAATAAACCCAGGAATAGCCCAATATGAGATTTTCATAGGGTTGAGATTGAACCCTATAAGGCGAATTAAAAATCTAAAAATTGTATTGTATATTTTTGGTCGAGGAATAATATTCCAATGAATACCTAAGCTTTTAACGGCATACAACAATTTTTGAAGTAATAACTCAATTCTTTTCTTTTCTAGAGGGATTCGCAATTCCGATAACTCTAACATATAATTAATTAGGGGTTCAAACCTAAGAGAGAGTACGTTATCACTTTTGAATACTTTCCGTATTTGACTCAGTTCTTCTTTATTTAAATCAAAATCCATAGGGAAGTTTTCATTATCTGATCTCTTAAGGGTCAATAACAGCTCAGGTTTATTTTGCTTTCTTGCTATTTTTTGTGTATTTAACGTAAAGATTAGATTATTTGAATGAAAGACTATAGTTTGATTGAAATTCGGCAATATTTCGAAAAATAAGTTAAAAAAGTTAGAGAACTTTAAGTCACCAATTAAGAGAAATATATTTTTTAAGAATTGAACTAAATTAGGCTCAGGGTAAATAACTATTAAATTTTCTTTAATTAGTTTCTGAATCAAATCAATTAAATGTTGTAAATATTCTAAATTTGAATATTTTTCCATTTCCTCATAATATCGATTAATTAAATCAATGGTTCTCCTTCTAAAGAAACGAATAGAAGCTATTCTTATATTATTAGTAGTCAAGAGTGTTGATTGAACTTTAATAAACAGATCATCTAAATGTTTCATATCTGATTGTTTAATAGTGATTGATTTCGTTGGTAATTTAACTATTGAATCATAAATTCCCAATCTACTAGTTTTATAAAGATAAGCATCTGTAGTAATATTATCGATATCGTAATCAGAAATAATTATATCTACTACGTTTTTTTGGTCATTTATAAATTTTGGATAAAGATATTCGAAAAGGAAATAAAGAAGATAACCATCTACTTCTAAATGAGTGAAAGGAATCTTTAGTGTTTTATTAATTATTTCAGGATTTTCTGAATGATTGATTTCGTAATTTAAATTTAACATTTTTAACCAATCTTCCTGAAATCTTTTATTAATCATGGGAATACTAACCTTATTTCAACATTCAATTCTTATCAATAATGAAACTTTTATTAATTACATCCAATAAACTCAGGTTTGGTAAATTTGCTTTACCATAATACTTTATTAATGACTCACAACATTTATTGAGATCGGGCGGACACCCAGGAAATTCTAAAATATGCTTATTATCAACAATTTTATTTTTTTTAGATGATGGGGGTTGTTGATTTTTTAATCTCTTTGTAATTTTTTTCTTCATTTTTTGCTTTTTCTGTTTTTTTAATTTCCTATAACTTCGATCCTTTGTACTACTTATAGCGCAGTCACCAAAAATCATGATATCAGAATTTAAATCGGGTTCAGGGGGATTATCCCCTATTAGAAAAGAAAAATATCCCATATACTTGAGATCTTTTATCATACTACTTTTTAGAAAATTCAATAGATGATATGCTTGACTATAACATCCTGAACAATATCGTCCTATTCTTGGAAAACAGTTCTTCACATTAATATCCTCGAGTTCATTTACACAATGTCGGATTTGTATTTTCGCATCCGATATATTTTCTCCTAATATATTAATTTTATTTAGATTACTTATTCCAAATTGATGTTTTTGCGCTTTTAATAATAGCTCACTTTCTGAAATATCTATATCCATAAGTTTTAAGGTAACATAATCAACTGCAAATGCATTTTCTCCCATCACAATTAAATTAGTTTTTTTACATCTCGAGTCTTTATAGATAAGTGGTCCAGCACCGTCTAGAATATAAAAAAGATCATTTATTACTAAATTCGGAGGTTTTATGTCTGAAATAGCAAGAATATGTGATATTAAATTTTGTTTATATTGATCTTGGTAGAGATATTCTTTTTCTGGCATCTCATTTTTATGTATTTTTTGATATCTTTTTGAAATAATAGAATAAGTATTTAAATAAGATAAAGTGCAGATAAATAAAGGATCTACATTAATCTGATTAATTATAATAAATTTATCGGCGTTAAGAATTACAGAAGGAACATTTACTTTCTTGTTTTCTAATAATATCTCTTTAGTGGGAAATTTTTCTTCCATATCTAAATTCGTAAACATAGCACCTTTACTCTCTATAAATGTTTTTAACCCTGTTATATCCCCAATTAATTCTGATTTTGTATAATCCACGGGATAATCTCCAACATATACTTGTTTAGCACCAGCATCTTGACATAAATCAATAATCTTTCCTAGAGTATCATAATTGATATTTGTTGGATAGCCATAAGGTAATTTTAATGTAATCTTAATAAAGACATGATCATTTTCTTGAATAAATCTATTAATTCCTCCTAATATATCAAATCCCTTTACTAGTGACTCAATAGGATTGTCTGCTCTTATTAACGCCACATCAGTAAGATAATTATCTGATCTTTCAGACATAATAAAAAATTAAAATTTCAAATACAATATATTGTTTAAATTATATAGTTTAATAAATTTTAAGTGGTAAAACCATAAGAAGTGATTATTAATTTTCAATCTCCAAAAAATTAAGATTGAATCTGACGATGTGGGAGTCCTATTTTCCAAAAATACTCTTGGAATTGATATTGGGCAAAGTCTAACAAAATTAGCATATTATAATGGAAATGAATTTTGGCTTTTAATGAAGAAAACCGATGATAAAATAGATGCTATGCTTGAAGAAATACATAATAATTTGGAAAGAATCAAATCAATTCACTTTACTGGTGGTAGAGCTTTTCCATTATATAAGAAATATGCCCAAGATTACAATACAACCATATTGGATGAATTTGAAGCCAATATGAATGGTATTGCCTTTTTATATAAATGGGAAAAAAAAAGAGATGTACTATCTTCTTTAATTGTTACAATAGGAACTGGAACATCAATCATACTTAAAGACAAAACATTTGAACATATCGGAGGAACAGCTATGGGAGGTGGCATGTTTATGGCACTCATGAAACTACTTTATAAGATGGATGATTATCAGGCTATTATTGAGTTAGCAAGTAAAGGAAATAGGTATAATGTTGATTTAAAAGTATCAGATATATATCCAATAGATGATAATAGGATAGATGATCTTTTTCGTGAATATACTGCCGCATCTCTTGGAAAAATAAGTAATAGGCAAAATGTAGAATTATTAAATAAGGAAGATGTAATTCAGTCTATTCTTTGCATTATAGGTGAAAATATTGGGATGATTTCTAGTCAATTAGCTGATATCTATAGTATACAAGAGATCATATTTTGTGGTGGGTTATTAATTGATAATAAAATCTTAAAAAATATGTTATCAATGATGAGCAAACTCAGAAATAAAAAAGCTATTTTTCTTAAGAATTCAGAATTTGCTGGAGCAATAGGGGCTCTATTAACTTAAATATAAATTATAAAATGTGTGCCCATTTGGAGATATCTATTCATAGATAATTAGTTTGGAATTTATTCTCATAGACACACTATAAATGGGCACAAATACTGAAAAATTTAATTAACCTATTAAATTTAAGCTTATTTATGTTGCCTCTGAATGCGCTCTTAACAAATCTTCATTAGTTTTACCCATTTTAATAGCTAATTCCGCTATTATCGCATCGAGATACACAAAAGCAGCAATTTCAAATTGTGTGCCCTCAGGAGTTAGGACGGCAGTATCAGAATGCCCTGCTTCTTTATCTCTCTTAGTTCTTCCTTTAAGTTTGATAGTTATATCTCCAACTCGTCCGATTATTGTTTCAGGATGAGAAGTAATTGTTACGATGCCATAGGGTTTTACCGTATTCACATAATTTTTTAGCAAGCTTACTACAATAGCCGTTGTTCCTGAGCCAGATAATACAATTAAAATATCTTCTTTTGTAAGCGCAGGCATACTTGCGAGATTTGTCACTATATAGACCTCCGCACCGAGGTGAACTAATCTTGTAGCAAAACATTGTAATATGAAAGCAGAACGCCCTGATGCAAGAAGAAAAAATTTCCTTTTATTCATCAACGCATTATACACCAATTCAATGAACTTTTGGGTATGCTTAAAATGTTTCGTCTTATTTAGATGATCAATGTTTTCTTGAAGATTATTCATAATTAATTCCATGGATTGAAATAAAATTTCACGGGCTTTTCCATTGACCTTTTCCTCATTATCCGGTTTAATTTTGTCATTAGAGACCATATATCATCAACAAAAAGTTAATAGTTCTATAATAATATTAAGTCCGGAAATAAAATATACATTTTGGTTATTAATTATTTTCTTTTAAATTTTTAATTAATATATCAAGGGATTAATTATCAATTAATATATGAAATGAAATGCTATAACTTGCTTTTCAAAGCTATGAGTGATTATTTCTTATTATTAGATTTAATTAGTCAATACAATATATATCTCAAGTTTTTTAAAAACAAAATTTATAAAAAAAGAAAAAAAAAGTTTGACTATTGGAGTTATTATTCTCAGTTTATTTGTACTTAATTGCTAATACTAAATCATTCTTAGTAATCTTTTTTCTGTTAGCATGCATGGTAAAGGCTCGAGCTTGTTCGGTAAGGCCAGTTGCTGTCTTTTCAAGATGATCAATTAATAAATCTACAGCATTTCTGGCTACGATGCTTGCACCTTGTTGTTTCATGAGTCTTCTAATTGGTGACCATGCAAAGCTATGTTTCTTTTTAGCCATTTTTTATTCCTCCACTTATAAAATTTTTAAAATTGTAGTTTTTAATTTTTTTAATAGTTATTTTTAAAGTTTCTTAGATAGTTATATATCCGAAGAGTTATTTAAATGTTTTGGCAATTGAGAAGAAGATGAGAAGTTAATTGTATCAAAAATTACGACAAAAAATTATTATTTGGATTAAAGGTTAATGAGTCATGATAGTTTGGTAGGTGATCATTGAAAAAAATATGAATGAATTTTAGTATCATCACAATAATTCAAATATCAATTTTGAGGAAATGGTCTTTAATATTGTTTTTTTTATGACTTAAAGGGGAAGGAAAAAAATTTGAATGAATTTTTATTATCCCCTATGAATATGATCCCATCAATTTTCTGATCATACTTAGTAAGTTATAAGCGAATTAATTAGTGAATAATAATGTTATTTTAGAGATCACAATAATAATTATGATATGAAAAGTAATAGTGATGGGATTATGATACCAATTTTTTGCATTAATTAATTTTTAATAAAAAAATATTACTTAAGTGCGAAATTGTTGTAATTCTTAATCTTATATTAAGATCGTAAGTATTTTTATCTAAACAAGAACGGAATGATAAAAAGTTAATATTATCAGATACTAAAACTGTTTTTTAAAGGTTTCAAAATCACTTGAAATAAATGCTTGTTAATTATTTCCACAATTTGTAAGGTTTTATATTTTAAAACAAAAATTTTAATTAATTCTTATTTTCTTATAACTATTAAGAATTAAAATAATACAATTTATTAATTTTTGAAAGGTACAGAAAAATGTCTCAACAAATAATGGTTCCAGGAGCTTGCGGTGTCGCTATCAAATGTAAAGATGGAGTAATCTTGGGAAACGATAGAAGAGCCACTTGGGGCTACACTGTGACGAATAAGTCAACCCAGAAAGTATTTAAAATAACGGATCATATTGGATTGGCAGCATATGGGCTTATTGGGGACTTTCAGATTCTTGTTCGAATCATGAGGGCTCAAGCAAATTTATATGAACTAGATGCGGGGCACAGGATTAATACAAAAAGTCTAGCGAAATTAATTTCCAATTTTCTCTATTCTCGAAAAATGGCGCCATTATATACGAACATCATAGTTGCGGGTATAGATATGGACGGTCCTAAATTATATACTTTAGATGCGATAGGCTCCTTAATACCAGATGATTATGGAGTAACAGGTACCGGTATGCTAATGTCTGTAGGGATTCTTGAAGCAGATTATAAACCAGATATGACAATTGAGCAAGGGGTTAAACTAGTCGAAAAAGCGATTCGAAATGCGATTAAGCGAGACGCGATGAGTGGAAATGGAATTGATCTCTTGATCATTACCAAAGATGGTGCAAAAGAAAAATTTATTGAAATTGATGAGCTAGGAGAATAGCTAATTATTCTTTATTTTATTTTGTAACCTAAAAGTCGAGATAATTTCATAATATTCGAAATATCGTAGGAATAATTACAAAAAATTTTAAAAAATGCATATTTCATTTGCTTGTGAATTAATGTTATTTAATTTGGTGTTATTCATTGTTTTTTTTTGACAATACGTTTGATGAGACTAAAGAAATAAGGGGCTATACTAAATCAGATATTCTTAAGCTAAAAACAGAACTCTCAAATCTTAAATCTGATGAGGAAAATTCAGTTGAATTAAATGATTACCTTGAAAGTAAATTCCAGTATCAGATTCTTGATGAATATTCAAATTACGTACTTGAGATTATATCATTTATTCATAAATATATGTTAAACATTCCCAATGGTAAATATTATGAACTTAAGTTAAATGTGAAAGAAGAATTAAACTTAATTTCGCAAAATTTAGCTAATCTTATTTCGAATGCAGCAACTGTTAAGCGAAATTTGAAACATAACACTTTTCTTGATAATTTTATAGTATTAGCAAAAAAAATTAAAAACGATATTAACGATATCCTTTCCAATTTAACGCCCAATATCGTAAAGATTGAAAAAGAATATGAGAATGAGATAAGGATATGGGTTCGAGCAAATAAAGTTAAAAACCTAAATTATAAATTGAACCCTATACCAAATGAATTATTAATATGGGAAGAAATTAAGGAGTTAAATGTATTTATAATCAGTTTAAATGAAGCAGCGGAGTCAAAAAAAACAAGATCTCGAAAAGAAAAGGTATACTCCTTTCATTTTGATGAGTTATATCAATTTTTATTAAGTAAGGAATCAAAAAAGTTGAGTATACATGAAGAATTAGTTTATTTTCTGTATAAAAATGGATTTTTCGAAGAATACGAGAAGGAAGAAGAATTCATTAATGTATTAGAACGAAAAGAAGTTCTGAAATCCCTAAAACAGGAGATTCGTCCTGTTATTTCATCATATATCACAGATAAATTTGAGAAAATTCTAAATGACATAATTAGATTTGATAAAGAATTTGATATTGATGAAACTCAACAAAAAGGAACATTCGATACGAATGTACTATTGAAAGAGAAATTTTCAGATTTACTTCCTAAAATTATAACTCTGTATTTTAATGGATTAGATAAAACATTTCAGGGTATGATTAATAATCTCAATGAGCAAGAAACGAATAAATTTGTAAAGATTATAAATTCGTTCTACACCAAAATTGATTATTTATCATCTATTATTGATGAATTTGATACTTGGCTTTTGAATTTGGAAAAATTTTTAAAACCGTATGAAAATATCACTGCTTCTATAAAGAAGACGTTGTCAAGTTTAAGCTCTGATATCTTCCGTAGAAAAGAAGAGTATTCGAATTATTTAATAAGTATAAAAGATGAGGGCTTAAGATTAGAAATTAGAAATATTGTGGATAAGAAGATTTCTGAAGTAAATAAAATCATTAGTTCTTATGAAGATGAGACTTCTTTAATCCTTAAAGAAGAATTACCCCAATTAAGGAAAGTTAAAGATATTTTAACAAATTACAAGAAGCAAATAGAGATAATTAAAGAGGAAGTTTATATCGAACTTGATAAGTATAAAGATAGTAATGTTGATATGTATAATATCATTCGATACTGGGAGAGGAACTTTAATAGAAAGAAACAACAGCTTACATTCTTACTATCTGTTTTAGTTAATAAAATATTCAAAAGCTTTAAGGAATTAATTGATCAGGAATCCATTTTATTTGCAGAAATAACCGAAATTACAAAGCAAGCTGAGAATTTTGAGGGCCTTCCTATTAATTTCGCACTATCTGCATTTCTTGCTGAACGTTTAACAGAAGATGAGTTGAGGGAACGGATTGGAGAAATTGAAGCAAAGATAAACCAATTAACCTCTAGTTTGGGGTTGTATCAAGTAGAAAAAGCAAAATTAGACGAAATCTTATCTAATAAAGCTAAAATGAGAGCAGGAGTCTCTGCATCTAATGTCCAATGCACGGTGTGCCATAAAAACATTGATTTTACAAAAAATCAGGTTATAACGTGCCCTTTTTGTGGAAGTACCTACCATTATTTATGTGTAGCGGATTGGCTATCAAAATACAATTCATGTCCTATGTGTCAAAATCAATTTCTAGATCCTAATTTAGGTTTATTTCAGAGTTGAGTAAAATCTCATTATTATAACTTTAAGTGTGTGCTTCTTCAAACATATTTTCTATAAAAGCATTAATGTGTTTTTTAGATTTAGGATCACTATTAAAAGTAGAATAAAGATATTGGCTGATATAACTTTTTATTTCTGATTCAAGATCACTGCGATTAAGAAATTCATAACCCTCAAGTAATTGTTTTGTATTAATTAATGATTCGAGATGTTTCTTAAGTAAAAAAAGAACAAACTCCACTAAGACAGTTCGAATTTTAGATTCTTCTCCTGAAGAAAGCTCATAATCGCCTGTAATTAGTTTATCCTTAATAATATTTAAGTCTAAAAGATTATTTTCAAGTTCCTCAGAAAGTTTTAATTTTCTCACTTTAGCAATGATATCCTTTTCATCCTTCATCCCGAGCTTAGTATCACAGTAATTTTCTAAACTGGCATAGAATTTTACCAAGAATTTAAAACTATCGTCTATTATGTAAAGATTTTCCCAGGTTTCTATATCTAATTCTTTTAAAATTGACTCGATTCCTTCTTCCATCTTTTTTGTTATCTCTTTTAAGTATTGCGTATAATCACCGAATGGAAACCCGAAATAATAACTATTATATTTACTTGATATATCCTTAGGAGATGTTTTTTGAATGTGTAGTTTCTCTTTTCTCACAATTTCCTTTACAAAATTAAGTATGTAATTACAATTTGGACAATATGTTTTCCATGTGCTTAAGATTACTTCTTGTGGTTTTACCCCCTTGCTACCGATATACCCGCTGAATCCTGATAGCTTTTTCCCATCAGAAGTAGAGAAAATAACTTCCTCAGGATAAAATATTCTAGGAATAAATTTAGTGGCACAAACTGGGCAATTAATCATTTCCTTATCTTTCATAATCCATAAATTTAGTGAGTTATATTTTCAATATCTAGATACTTATTTTCTTTTCACATAATAAAAATGTTAAAATCCTTGATATTGATTAATAATATTCATATATTATATCGATGGATCTTTTTGTTACTAATTTTCAAATTGAACGTGGTAATATTCACATAATTGGAGGGAAAAAGATTATATTTATTGTTAGATAAATGCCAAAGATAATCATAAAAGCGCTGCAAATTAATAAAACATACTTATATACTTCAATGTTTAATGATCTTCCTCCAAAATGGACAAATAATGATATTGGAAGATACCATACAATATCTCCTAACTCATGTCCTATAAAAAATAAAATCAAACCTGTAAAATTTTCAAAACTAATATTGAAATTGACCATAAACCCTAATCCCACAACAGCCCACCAAAATTCCCAGAAAGGATTTGATAAAGTGACGAGAATACCACCTATATAGCTATTGCCTTTAAATCTATTATAATTATTTTGTGGTTTAGTAAAATCAAGATCATTTGTTTTGCTTAAAGCACCTTTTATTGATAATATACCGAAAAGTACTAAGAAAGAACCCCCTACTATCCCAATTATCGTTAAAATAATCAAATTCTGGAAGAAAATTGAGGCACCTGTAAGTAAAATTAATATTAGTGCCAATTCAATAGTAGCATGACCTAAAAGTATATAAATTCCTGCCAAATAACCTCTTTTTTCTTTAAAAGATTTATATATCGTATAAGTAAGGAGTGGTCCTGGAGATAATGCTCCTGTGAGGGCGATTAAAAAAGAGAATATAAAAATCTCTAACATGATAATCTAAATAAGTTGCGTCAGAAAAACTTTATGAAAAGGCATTCATAGCCCAATTTAATAACCATACAATTACTATTAAGACAACTAAGATTGGAATCATATATACAAGAAACATATAAGAACCCTTGATCATTTCTCTGCGCCAAGCTTTTAACCCTTTTTCCCAGTTATTTTTTGTCTTTTCTTGCCATGTTTTGATATCTTCACTTACTTTTTGCTTTCGTGCCTCCCATTGAGCTGTCGTTTCAGATTGTCTTCTTTTAATTTCTGTTGTCCATTCTGTTAATTTTGTATCCCAATTTTTCTTCGAATCTTGAAAAAATTGATCTATTTTCTCTTTATTATTAATCCATTGTTCTTTGTTTTCTAATTGCATTTTTTCTAACTCAGAATCCCAATCTTCCAACATGCTATCCCAATTCCTCTTTGAATCATTAAAAAATTTGACTATTCGGTCCTTGTTTTCATTCCATGATTCTTGATTTTTCTTAGCTTGTTCTTCATAAAAAGTTTGGAATTTTTTATAACCTTCGGTAATTTCCGCCATAAAATCCTTCCAACCTTTTATTAAAAGATTGTCTCTTTTACTCTCTTGGGATTCATTATTAAGATTATTTTCTTGGCTCATAATTTGTTATTAAGAGTTAGATGCTTAAATATTTATTTTATGTAAACTTTTTAGTATGAAACATATATAGTAGCAATATATCATGGAATTTAAGATAATAAGTAGCACTTCTCTTTATAAAGCTTTTTCAGAAAGAGGGAAAAGAATTTATTTACCTGATGGAATATTCTATTGGTCGGGGAGAGCAAAAAATGAAGCCGAATTAATTGGAACTATAGGAGTAGCATATGCGTATGAAAAAGATTTCATAAATGGGGGCTCTCCAGCCTGGAGTCCTTGTTATTTAGAAAATATTAAAGACTATTTTCAAAATGTTGAAATCAGTGATTTAGTAACTTATGCTTCTATCCCCGGAATCCAAAAATTAAGAGAATGCTGGAAAAATTGGATTATTAAGAAATCACTGTATGATCCAACTTCCCAAAATCAAGAAATCTCAAAGCTAGAAAAATATATCACAACGCCTATTATTACTGCAGGAGTCACTAATGCGATATTTTTAAGTTGTGCTATGGTACTTAATCCTACAGATTATATTATTCTTCCAAATAAAAGATGGGGAAATTATGATAATACAATTTCAAGAATGTTAGGGGCTAAAATTCACTCTTTCGAATTCTTTGTTAACAATAGATTTAATGTAACTGGTTTTAAAAATGCGATGTACGCCGTTCTTAAAAAGCAGAATAAACTAGTCATAATGCTAAGCTTTCCAAATAATCCCACAGGGTATATCCCAACAAGAAAAGAAATGAGCGAAATAGTTGATTGTTTAAAAGATGTATATTTAGAGAAAAAAGTACCGATTGTTGTTCTCGTTGATGATGCTTATGAACCATATGTCTTTAAAGACGATGCCTGCCAACGTTCAATTTTTTATGACCTTCAACAATTAGAAGAAGATATCATTCCTATCAAATTGGATGGAATTACTAAAGAATTACTGATGTATGGAGGGAGAATTGGATTTGCAACAATTGGTTTAAAAAAAAAATGGGTTAAAGATGACCAAGAATTAGAAATATTGAAAAGTGAGATTGATAATAAACTCTCTGCCATTAATAGGAGTACAATATCGAATTGTAATCATTTCTATCAAGCTATTGCTAAGAAACTGTTAGAAAATAATAATATTCAGAAAGTTTTAGAAAATAGAAAAAGAGTCCTTGAAATTTTGCGGATACGGTTTGAAAAGATTAATGATCTTTTAAAACTTATCGATGACCCGAAGGTTTCAGTCGATCCGAATGCGGGAGGGTTTTTTGTTTTCTTAAATCTAGATCCTGATAGCATTCCTGCAAATGATTTTGCAGATTATCTTCTAAAACATTACAAAGTTGGTGTTATTCCAATTCAAAATCAAAAAGAGAACATAAATGGCATCAGAATTGCCTATTGTTCGATCGATATCAATCTAATTCCAGAGTTTATAAAAAGAATCACTCTTGCCCTTAAGGATTTTAAGTAAATAATAATATTTCACATATATTATTTATAAATACTTAAAAATATTGACCCTATATTCATTGTAACTTTTTAAAAAAAATTGAGGATTAAATATGAAAATTTTTATGGTCGATCAAGGCCAACTGCATGAGATTAATAATCCCATTTTTTCTACTGGAGATGTATATCTTGTTGATGACGATAAAACAATCTATGTTTGGATCGGAAATAAGTGTAGTGTCGATGAAAAAACTGCAGGAGCAGCTCAAGCACGTACACTTGATCAACAAAGAGGAGGTGCTGCTAAAATCATTACTGTTGATCAAAACCAAGAAACGCCAGATTTTTTAAAATTAATAAATACTATGGGAGCAATGAAAGTCGTGGAGAAAAATGTCGCAAAAACAATGCTAAAAGATGTAGTTACAGGAGATTACGCTCAATTTTCTGAACACGTAAATGTATTATATAGAGTATCTTCTGAAGAGTTTGAGGGTATAAATGCTATGAAAATGGTGCAAGTACCCTATAATAAAGATGAATTAGACACTGAAGATTGTTTTGTGTTAGATCTAGGAAATAAAGTCTATGTATGGCAAGGAAATGCGTGTAATGTAAAAGAAAAAGTTAAATCAGGCCAGTGGGCACGTCAAATCGATAGCGAACGAGCTGGATCGCAAAATGAAGTTATATTTGAGGAGGGAGACGATGCGGACTTTTTAAGTGCTTTAGAAAAAGGAGAGTATTATAAAGAATCAGATGCAGTCCAATTAAGAGCAGAATCTAGCTTAGAGCCAGAAACCGAAGCGGATATAGCTGCAGCATCTATTCAGCTAGAATTAAAAACTAAAGTAAAAGAAGTGACTCCTGAAGATATTAAAGCAGATATTAACGAGGTAAAAGTTGCAAGTGCTTCGGGTGCCGCACCGGGTATCCCGGGATCTAAAGATGATCTTTTAACAATAGAGAAGGGTGAAGGTAGAAGAAAATGTCCACAATGTGGCAACGAAAACAAGGCTCTCATCCACGAAAGTATTGACAAGGGAAATATCATAATGGACTATCCTAGGCTTTATGGTAAAAAATACCGCTGTGGTGAATGCGGATTAGAGTGGAGAGAGAAGTAATATAAATTGAAAATTACATTTATTTTTTATATTTTTTTAAAATAACACTCTAAATATATTATAGAATAATTACTTTAAGATTTTTTGAGATCTCTTCTTAAGAGTTTAATTTTCTTTTTTAAATCTATTATTTCCTCATCCTTTTTCTCGATTTCGGAATCTAATTTCAGCTTATCATCTTTAATTCTTTGCATTTCTGTTAGGATTCTGTCTTCGATTTGTTCTGCTTCATATATTTTATCTTTTAATTTTTTCTGTGAAGCAACTAATTCTTGAATTTCATTGCTTTTATCTTGATTAATATTACGGAGATTAGCCAATTCTAATTCAAACTTTCCCGTTATATTTCCTGACTTTTGTTGCGATTCTTCTAATTTCTCTTCCATTCGTTTGAGAAATTCTTCATTGGTGTTATTTTTTTGAGTGAGTTTTTCTATTTCTAAAACTAGTTCATTTATTCGATCTTCTTTTTTATTGATATCTTTTTTCATTAGACTAAATGTTTCTAATTGGGATTGTAATTCTTTAATTTTTTGATTGGATTTTTCATTAGTATTTTGCAATTCAAATATGTTTTTTTCCTTTTCTGTTAAGATCTCATCTTTTTTATCAACTAATAGCTGTAATTTTTCGAATTTTGATTTTTGAATGGTATCTTTTTCAAGATATTCTATTTGAGTTAATAACTCTTTTACCTTTTCTTCTTTTTGCTGGAGTTGATCAAGTATTTCTTTATTTGCATCTTGGTTTACTTTTAAATTTTCTATAACTTCATTAAGTTTTTCAATCTCCTTTAATTGACTTTGAATCATCGTCTCTTTTTCTTGAATTTGTAAACTTAAGTCTTCATTCTCTTGATTTTTAGTAGTAATCGACTTTTCTAGTTGAGAAATATTTTGAATTTGTAATTCGCCATCCTGAGCTTTTTGTGAGAAAATTTCAATTTCTTGCTCGAGATCTTTAACTAAATCATCTTTTTGTACAATACTTTGAAGGAGATTTTCAATAGTATCATTATTTTTTTCTGTTAGTGATTGGAGTTTCTCTTTTTCATGAATATTATTTTCATTTTCACTAACAAGGGTATCAAGTTGTTTTTTCAAGTTGAGGATTTCATTATTTAATTCTTTATTTTGTTCAATAAAGAAATTCAACTGCTCTGAGAGATTTTCCTCCTCATCGACGGGAACCTCTTCTTCGTCGGATTCTTCGATCCAACCGAGAGTGCTAAGTGCGTCTGTTATTGATTCGTCTTGCTCTTTACGATTACCATGTTCTTCAGACATAATATTAAAGACGCTTTTAATTCTATTAAATTTTACTACTTAAAATAAAATCAAAATGCTAAATAATAAGTGCTCTAACAATAAAAAAAGCTACTCAAGGAAAATTTGTATTAATAGTATCTATTAAAAACATATTTTTTATCCAAGAAGAACTTAGTTATGTATCCAATTGAAAGAGCTATAACAAAACTTAGTTCTAAAGGAGAGTGCAAAAAATTTGTCAGGAGAAATTGAATCCCTATGTTTTCTATTGTTGTTAAAATCGCAAATAGAAAATATTTAGCAAATTCTTTTGATGTATCTTTTAAATTGGAGCCTTTTTTTTTGAAAACGACGTATTTATCTAAAAAGAATTTTATTATATAAGTAATACCCACAGCTAGGAGAGATCCCATCAATTCAGACATATTGAATGGGCTGGTGGAGCAATAAAGTGCTTGGATTAATTCAATAGAACCCCAATTATTACAAATAAAAGGCGAGAATATAATTTGATTTGCTTTTTGAATGCCATAATTTAAAAGAATCATACATACAGCAAAAATAAAATAAAGCGCCATTTGTCTCTTAATATTGTGATTCTCCATCATCATCACCTAAACTAATTTAATTTTGCTCCACAAAATGTACAAAATCTAAGGTTTTTTTCGGCTATTTTATTTCCACAAATATTGCATGTTTTTTCTTGTTTATTAACATATTCTTTTTCTTGAATATTCGAGAGAAGTTCCGCATGGTTTTGCGAAATCTGTTGAGTTTGTTGTTGATTTTGTCGTTCTCGATTGGAAGAACGACATGAATATTGAAAGATATAAATAAAGGGAAAGAATAAAAGTTCGCCAAGAATCGGAAGAAATATTAGGCTAATTACCAATAACACAACGGATATGATAAGATAAATATATTGTTTTTTCATATTTATATCGAAAGATTATTTTATATGTGTATAATTTTAAGATATATCAACTTTTAAAGGAGTTTCATTAATATCAATCTTACTAGTATATAATTTAATTAGTCCCATTTGATTTAACTTCCATTCATCATCATATTCTTTCTTATATTTATAAATTCTCTTAATTAGTGAATACAGTAAAGAGAATGCAATTGAAAATATAAGATAAACTGAAAACCAGCCATCGTTATTGAATATTTTAAAAGGTAGAAGTCCTGTATTATATTCTGCATAAACAAACCCAATAATAGCATAAATAATCAAAAAAAGAATTAATCTCAAACATTGAGGGAAAAATTGCTTAGTCATCATCTGCTTTGTTAATTGCATCGATTCTTGCTGTAAATTTCGCATCATTTGAAAGTCTCCGAGCGTCTGAGCCGTTCGCATTCGATCCTGAAGATTTTTTGCTTCTTCTTGAATATGTTTCGCTACATCAGGATTTATACCTAAAATTTTATTTAAGATTAAGCCTAAAGATACCATTCCAAGAGTTATAAACATAATTTGAAGTATTATTGCTTCATTTGTTATAGTTTGATCACCAAATTAATTAAAATATCATTTCAATTAAATTTTGTTATATCCTTTGTATATATTCATGGATAAAAAGGTCTTAAATAATTCGAAAAAGGATAATGAAAATCAAAATAAATGAATGATTCGCATTTCATAGGTTTATTTAAGATTTCCATTTAGGTACCCTTGAATATATTTTGATGCAAGAGTTTTCCATCTAGCAGGCATAGATGAGGCAATAGCACATCCAAGTCTACAGTCTTTACAAAAATCAAAATCATCATGCTTTTTTAAAATCTTCCTTACCTCATAAAAATCATAGATCTTTGATATTGGATATTTAAATCCATCAATGCTCACCATAGGATGGATTTTACAAGGAAAATCAATAAATCCATCATTTCTTATGAAGAGATAAGATTGAGCAACATGACAACGGAGGATTTCCTGATTATAATTCGGAAATCCCCCAAAACCTCCTTTCTCAATAATTTGAAGACTGAGAGGATCAGTTAAAATATTTTTATATTGCCTCCTTAAAGCCCGAATCATATTAGCCCAGATGGGTATTGAAGGGATTAAATCGTCAATATCTTCTATGCTGTATTGTTTATCATGGAAATCTCGTATAATGTTTTCGCAGGGATATAATTCGATTGAACAATTATTTCTTTCGGCTAAATTGCACATTTCTTCAAGTAAATGAAGATTATCTTTCATTACAACTGTACTAATAATTACTTTAACGTCTCGATTATTTGCATAATTAATAGTTTTAAGGACTTTGTCAAATACATTTAGACCACGTTTTTTGTTATGCATTGTTGCGTTAGGGTAATCTAAAGAGAGTAAGATGTAATCCAATCCCTCTAATCGACCATTCTCTCGAAATAATTTTGGCATTAAATAACCATTAGTCGCAATGCCATTTATTAAATCATGCTTCACTCCAGCATGATAGATAAGTTCAGGCAAATCATTACGCAGTGTTGGTTCCCCTCCAGTGAATGAGAGTGCATTGACTCCTAATTGGGCAAGTTCGTCAATTAAATATTTAATCTGTTCTGTACTCATTTCATTTGACTTGAAAGAAGAAGGGAGGTTTGGTATTGAACAAAAAGGACAAGATGCGTTACATTTTAAGGTTACTTCAATTTGAGCTGAATAGGGTTTCTTTTTATCTGTGAATTTGTTTAAAGTAAAATTTCTGAGATATCTAAGCCAATTATTAATTCTCATCGGCGGCATTGCTTTCAACTTTTAATTTAAGATGATATCTATCTGTTATAATTAGCTAACAATTTAATTACAGTTATGATCGAACTGATATACTAATAAAATATTTCTTATATGAATAATTTACTTATCTATGGGGATAAAGAAGAGTACTACTTTTTTTGAAAGAAGAGAAAAGTTCCTTACTTATCAATTTAAAACGCCCTTACGTCAAATTCTATCGTATTTATGGGAATATAAGACTATTTTTAGTATTGTTTTGGTATTTGGAGTAATTCAATCCATTCTATTTTTAACGTTTCCGTTATTTCTAGGACCTGCAATGGATGTATTAGTGAATCCGAGCATTCCACTCGAAAATATCTTGCCTATTTTTTATACTATAGTGATAATCCAATCGATCGTGGGTATTCTCTTTGGAATTAGGATTTATATCAATAGATGGATTGGCGCAAATGTAATTTATAATTTACGAAATGATTTATTCCACACAATTCAGATAATGAGTTTTAAATGGCTTGATGAAAATAAAACTGGAGAATTAATTTCAAAATGTACAAGTGATGTGAATCTTCTTAAAGAATTTCTTGGTAATAATTTTCAGTACTTTATAGGACAATGTGTTACCTTTTCGTTTAGTTTTATTATTCTTTTTATAATTAATGCGGAATTAGCTTTTTTTGTACTGATAATATCTCCTGCTTTGTTTTATGTGTTATTAAAATTCCGAAGAAAGTTAAGGCCAGTATTTAAGAAATCTCGTGAAAAATATGCTGATTTAACGCATGTTATTCAAGAGAGTGTTCAAGGGATTAATATTATAAAGTCATTTGGTAGAGAATCATATGAATTGGAGAAATTCTCAAGTGAGAATGATAGTTATTATAAAGACTCTATTAAAATTATTAAATTACAGGCAATTTTCGATCCCATTATTTATCTTATTGATAACATTGCATTTTTGATAGTATTATTGTTAGGGGGTATTCTTGTTCTTGAAGGTGATATTACATTTGGAGATTTGTTTGCTTTTGTCATGGTCTTAAATTTTTCTGTTGAACCACTATACTTTATATCAAGATTTCTTGGTAATATGCCCCAAATTTCTGAAACGTGCGATAGAGTTGTTTACGTTCTCAATTCAGAAGTTATTGTAAGAGAAGAAAACAATGCCATAAACATACCTCCTATTAAGGGAGAGATTGAATTTAAAAATGTTAGTTTTAAATATGAAAAAGATAGTGAAAATTATGTTTTAAAAAATGTTAACTTCAAAGTGAAACCGGGAGAAAATATTGCTATTTTAGGACCAACAGGTTCAGGAAAGTCTACACTGGTGAAGTTAATTCCACGTTTTTATGATACTACAATGGGAGATATTTTTATTGATGGGATAAATATTAAAAAAGTTAGCTTTAAATCACTAAGAAAACAAATTGGATATGTTTCACAGGACAGGATGCTGTTCTCTCGCACAATTAAAGAAAATATCACCTTTGGAAACAAATCACTTGAATTAGAGGCCATTAAAAAGGCAGCTATTGCATCAGATATTCATTCCTTTATTGAAGAGGAGTTATTAGAGAAATATGATACAGAAGTGAGCGAAAGAGGTACTTCTTTATCTGGGGGACAAAAACAAAGGATATCTATTGCTAGAGCACTTGCAATTAAACCGAAGATCTTAATATTAGATGATGCTACATCCTCTGTAGATGTGGACACAGAGTATAAAATACAAAGTCATTTCCAAGAAGTTTTTAAAGGTGCTACAACGTTTTTAATAACACAGAGGCTATCAAGTATAAGAAATGCAGATAGGATAATCGTATTGGATAATGGTGAAATTGCTCAAATTGGGACTCATGAGGAATTAATGGCTCAAGAAAGTGGAATTTATAAAAAAATGTATTTAACTCTGAAGGTGGAGGAGCGAGCATAAAATGAAATGGAAGAAAAAAAGAGAGATCTCATCAAATGGAGAGGAACTTTATAACACCAGTTCATTAAAAGTTATTAGAAAGCTTTTTAGCTTTATTGGCCACAGTAATAAAAATTTAATGTTCATCCTAATTATAATTATTATTTTAAATGTGATTGTTAATTGGTTTACTCCATTAATCTTTGGTATTCTTGTTGATGATGGATTAGGGGGAGGTATAGGCGCAACAGGAGGCGATATTGAAGTTGTTTTAACCCTTGGCACTCTTTTTTTTATCCTTACTATTTCAGGGGTTTTAACACGAATCATCCAAGGCTATATCATTTCGAAATTAGCTACTTTAACTATGTATAATTTACGGTATGAATTATTTATTAAATTTCAAGCTTTAGGATTAGATTATCATGATAGTCCTAAACGTACTACTGGAAAAAAGATTAATTATTTAACTGGAGATGTGAATACCATCCAACAACTCATCCAATCTGGTTTATTAGTCTCATTACCTAATATTTTTTTAGTTTTTGGTTCTCTATTGTTCATGATTATTCTTAGCCCAAAGCTCACATTGGTATCGTTTCTGATTGTGCCTGCCTTTTTTGGAATTGCGGGTTTATTATTTAGAAAAGCTAGAAAGTATTATAAAGAGTTGAGAGAACGAGTTGCAACTGTAACGAGTATATTGGATGAATCAATTATGGGAATGAAAATTATCCAATCATATGCAGTCGAGGATGAAAATTATGAAGAGTTTAATAATGCAACTGAATTAGAGAGAAATACAACAATGAAGACTGCCAAATTAAACGCTTTTATCCCCGGTACTATCATTTTAGTAATTACTTTTGGCATCTCATTACTTCTTCTTGCTTCGGGTGTCTTGATACGAGAAGGATCTTTAACTCAAGGAACTTTAATCGCATTCATATTTTACATATTTATGTTTTTTGAACCTTTATTTTCGCTTATAAGTTTCATTACAATGCTACAAAATTCTATAGCTGCAGGTAGAAGGATATTATCTCTATTGGAGGAAGATATATCTATAAATGAAATAAGAAACCCCGTTGAACTTAATAATATTCAAGGAAAAATCGAATATCAAGGTATAGGTTTTTCTTATGAAAAGGGTAATCCTGTTTTAGAAGATATTACTATAAATATAAAGGAAAATGAACGGTTAGCTTTAGTAGGATATACTGGAGCTGGTAAAACCACGTTCATAAAACTTTTAAGTAGATTTTATGATCCAACTATCGGTGAAATTAAAATTGATGGAATTAATCTAAAAGACATAAAAATCAAAAGTTTACGACGAACGATGGGAGTTGTTCTTCAAGATAACTTTCTATTTTCTGGAAGTATTAAGGATAATATTAAATATGGTAAGATAAATGCGACTGATGATGAGATTATAGAAGCGGCAAAAAATGTCAGTGCTCATGACTTTATTATGAATTTAGAAAGAGGGTATGATACCATAGTAGGGGAAAGGGGAGCTAAACTTTCTGAAGGCCAGCGTCAATTAATATCATTCGCAAGAGCTTTAATATCTAATCCTCCAATTCTTATTTTAGATGAAGCAACATCTTCAATCGATCCTTATAGTGAACTATTAATTCAACAAGCATTAGAGACTTTATTAAAAGGAAGGACAAGTATTTCAATTGCTCATAGATTATCAACAATAATAAATTCTGATCGGATAATCGTCTTGGATAAAGGAAAGATTATAGAAGAAGGTTCTCATAAAGAATTAGTAAAACTTAATGGCTTATATAATCATCTCTACAAAATGCAGTTTAAAGATCCTTATAAAAAGGAAAAAAGTGAAGAAGAAATTATTGAGATTGAGTCAATTGATGATGACTTTGACGAGAAAAGCCGATTTCCTAGATTCTTTTAATATTTCAGAAAAATAATTCAATCTTCAAAGAATCGGGGTTTTACATTAAAGAATATTTCGCAGTCACAGTACCCTCCATAATGTTTACACAATTCGAAAAATTGTTTTTGCGTCTCGCCTGCAATACCCATGCGATCCAAAATTAACTTAGAATAATGATATTCATGGCATCTTGAACCAGAACGAGATAATGAAATTCCCTCATCACTGGTTAATCTATCGAAGAACTCTCTTAACTCAAGCTCGCTTATATCAAGTTCATTTCGCAAATTTTCATAATACATTTCCTCTGCGTAACAGTCAAGACATAGCCATTGTCTCATTTTCGGTACAAAAACCATATCCTTATCCCTGTGCCCGCAAAACAAACAAACTAAAATAGAAAGGTCTTCTAATAAATCATATTTCGAAGACTCACTTTGAAATTTCCTCGCTCTAATTAAATCCCCTCTCTTAGAGAAATATAAACCCCTCTTCCGTAATGAGGTTCGAAAATCCTCCACCCACATCTTCAATATTATCCTAAATTGGTTTCTTATGTTTTGGACTTTCTCTGTTCTTAAGATAATTACTCTCTCTTTTTTCATAAGATGATCTTTTAACTTAATCTTGTATATAATCCAAGTAAAAAACAAAATATTTAATTATATTCTATTAATAATGTAGAACACTACTCATCCAGCAAAAGATAGGTGTCCTAATACTACATCTCAAATCCGCATCTCTTACATATGTAGCGCTTTTTAAAAATCTTCAACCCGCCTTGCTGAAACATAATTTGCGACTTGTCTTCCTCATTTCTGAAGTCTGTATTTCCACATTCAGGACAAACTCTTCTTCCTTCAACAGGAGGTTTCTCAAGAGCTTTTTCTTCTTCCTCCTGCTTTTCTACAACCGCAGAAGGTTTTACATAGCCTTCTTGATGCTTTTCGGTCTTTAAATGAGCCATCTCAGAAGGATTTGTGTTTAGAATTGCATCAAGCTTTTTATTTATCGTTTCAAGTAAATTAAGAACTTTCTCTTCAAAATCAGTCAAGTAATTCACTTCTCTTCTTAAGTGTATATTTAATTTATTATATAATCTAAAATGGTTATTATAAACTTATGTAAAAGAAAAATTCCCTACCGAGAGGTAAATATAGTTTTACGTTATCAGCGTTGTTTCACGGGAACAAAAATATTGAAGAAGTCTTTTTTTAACTTCGAAAGGCCTTGAAATTTTACGATTATTTTGTTTCCTGTAAGTGTGGTTGCGTACAAAATATTATATTCTCTTCCAAAACCAGAAAATAAGAATATGTCTCCATTTTTAAATTTAGAATCTAATTTAGAAGAATCTTTGACACGCAAATACATGCCAGGTTTAAGATCTGCTAGAGTATTCACATTATGAATACTAGAGAAGGAGTGGGTTCCAGAATAATTTTCAACGATGTAATCAAATAATTTTGTCATGGGTTTTTTATCTATTGTTAAGACTTCTCCTTTGATTCCTCGGCGAGCAATTAACAAAGCAGCAATAGCATGGTCTACAAATCCTTTTGCTTGAACTTCGTTAACTATTTCTCCTTTTTGAAGGTGAAATAACGCTTCCTTACTAGTTTTGAACTCATCTACCAAATAAATATCAGGGGAAGGGAGATTTTTAGAAGAAAATGTCGCTTCAGTCCCAACAATCTCTTCCGCAGTAATGTTAAAATACTCAATCATTACATTTGCTATGAAAGAGGATCCAGGACCATTACCTATGAATATTTTTGTGATTAGCTCTTTATCATTACCTAAAAAAATATCTAAGTCATCTTTAATTTGGTTTTCCGAAATTGAATGAGATCTCTTATCATCAATGTTTTTCTTTAAATTAACATGCCACAATGATGGTAAAGCCCCTCGCTCAATTAAACAAAAGCCAAAATGTCGCGTTCCGGGATCTATAGATAATACTTTTTCTTCAAAATCAAATTTGATTAAACTGATATCAGCTTGCCCACTAGAAAGTTTCATGAGTGAATTAAAAAAGGATTCGAATGAACTATTTTTAACTTGGAGGAAAAAGGAGTTGATTTTAGACTGATATAAAATATCTATGTCATATCTTTCAATTAGCGTAAAAAGTTCATGGTGGTTCGAAACTTTTACGATAACGTCTTGATAAGGTACGATTTTAATGATTTTTACTTTTTCAATAGCATGAGTAATTGCTTGAGCAATATCTTCTTCATTTTTACCAGAATGTATATCAACATGCAACCCATCTAAATGAAATGCATCATAAGCCACAGAAGCGCCTAAAACATCATACAATTTTGTAGCTTGGACACCATTGCGATTAATTGTTAACTTATTTTTCACACGTGGAACTATCCGTACAGATGCAGATTTATGATGGGCTTTCATGGCTTGGTTGATGGTAATAATTCCTTTAACTTTTGAACCTACAATCTCAAAATCAATTAGGTCTTCTAATCGTTCCTTCAAAAATTTAAACTGTAAGTCGCCCAAAGTAAGGATAGTTATTTCATTTCTATCGTAATAATAATCAAAAATAGGAATTACTTTTTTAATCGATTCAAGAACTTCAATTGCTATTTTAAATTTGATAGGATCATTAATCGCAATGTAAAATTCTTTTCTAGCGACTATTTCAGACAATGTTCCTATTAATTTAGGCGATATAAATTTGCCCTTATAATATTTTGTTCCCAAATCGATATTATTCATTACATTTAATTGGATTTGAACAATATCACCCTCCTGAGCTTCCTTTTGAGGTGCCCCTTCCAGCGAAAATATATTTTTTATTTTTATTTTATCTGAGATCCATAGATTGTTATTGATATGTCCTGAAATAATACCAACATATAAGAGTTCTCCGATCCCTCTCTTATTGTTAAATCCAAGTGTTATAAATGATAGATCATCATTAGATTTTTCTCTTTTTTTAACTTGAATTGCAATTTTATCGATTAATTCATCAATCCCAAGAAGCATTTTTGATGAGGTTTTTACTATTGAGCTGGTTTTTAAATTATCATAATTTTTAATATCCTTAAGAATTTTTTCTACGTTTATATGAGGTAAATCCATTTTTGTAATGGCAAATATTACAGATAGATTCTTCTCAATCGCTTTTTCTATTAGCCAATAGGTTCTTGCTTGAAACCCCTCAGATCCAGATACCACAATAACTAAAAAGTCTGCAAATTCTAATCCTAACGCAATTCCTCCTTTAAAGTCAGCATGACCCGGAGAATCTAAGAAATTGATCATAAGCTGTTTGGAAGGTAGTAGAAATTGAATTACTTTTAAAGATACAGTTGTACCATGATTTAATTCAAAATCTAAATTATCGGGGAATTTACCACTAATGGCTTCAATTAGACTGGATTTGCCATGCTGGGCGTGCCCTGCGATTAAAACATTTAATACTCTCATTTCAATCACTTAAGAATTTACTTCATGACTCAAAAAGTTCCTTATTCTCGTCTTTTGCCCTCTTTACTTTGAAAATAATCTAAAATTGATTGTCTAATTTCGATAGCAGGATAAATTAATCGTGATTTCCAAACATAACTTATGGCATCATTCCAAGTCCAATCTGGATGTTCTTTTAGAAGCCATGCTACGATAATACCGCCTGAACGACTCACACCCATTGCACAATGCACCAAGACTTTCCCTTTGCAAATATGCCTATCAATGAATTCGAGTATTTCTTTTAGATAACTATGTGGAGGATACCAATCATCAGGGAAGCCACGATACAAATATTCAAATCCATCAGGCGTTGGATCATAGAGATCATCCTCCATCAAATTTACAATCGCAGTTATTCCTAATTCTTTAAACTTTTTGAAATTTAATCGAGGCCAATAAGCTCCAATAAAGAGATTATTATGAACTTCATAGATTTGGTCTAATTCTACCATAATAAAAAATTTGAAATATCAAAGTCAATTCAATATAAAAGCAAATGAAACAGATTTCATATAATTTTTTAATTTCTATGAATAGTATTAAAAATCATATTGAAAAATGTTGAATTCTTTAATTAAAATGTAAATAATTAACGGATTTAACATTTATATATAATTAAATAATCTTGATTTATAGAATTTTATACAATTTGAAAAGGAATTTTTAGACTTTTATCAAATCTCTACTTGCTATTACATTTACTCCCAAATCTAAAATATTCTCAATTAAAACATCTCCCATCTTAATGGGTGCCTTAATTTGTCTTTGAGCAATTATTTTTAAAGCATCTGTTAATTTGTCTTTTAATAAGGGTTTATCCGTTCTTACAGGTATTAAGGGAAGAGTTCCATTTTCTACTTTCATTGTAGTAGTAAGAATTCTTTTTGGTTCATGAAATTCTTGTTCAGCATATTCTAATCCTCTATTGCAGGTATATCCTTCAAAAGTCACATTCTTTTTATCCTTTCCAATAACTTTTATTGAACATCCAGTCGGACAGACAATACATCTTATAACTTTAATTACGCTTTTACTACTTTCTGCCATTTTTTACAACTCCTCGTCTTCTTCAATTAATACTTCTGGTCGGGGAATCACTTCAACTATAATATTATCAGATTCGGGCTTTTTCTCAAGTTTCTCGAAATTAATGGTCAATTCAATCATTTCGCTTGGGATAACATAAACTTTCTTCCTTTTATAGATAACATTG